>JBBSVT010000085.1:0-2277 GCA_038046685.1 Nanobdellota archaeon | reverse complement strand
ACATCATACTACTACTATTTGCTTTTTTTGAAAAAATCTGCACAACTCCAGTAAGGAATAAACCTAAAAAAAGAAAAAGAAACAATTAAAAGGAGGTTATAAAAGGAAAGATTATTAAAATACCTATACCAAGCATTTCGCAGAATAAGAAACAAATTGATGTATGTAAAAAGCAGGACGATGAAAAAAAGCTTTAGAAGGAAGAAAAAAGAAAAAGGTCCGAGAAAGCGACTAGAATTCGGAATAAAACGCAGAGGGCCAATGAATTCGAAGGCTTTAGAAGCAAAGAGGAAGATAAATCCAGAAGAGAAAAGAATAATGCCTGTGCAGGAAAAAGGAGCCATAGGACAAGTGAGCATACAAGGACAAAAGGAAAAATTGAGACTTCAAGAAGAGAATAGGGTGAAAAAAACGGAAGAGGCAAATGGAGAAAAAGAAGAGAAGGCAGCGGTTTTGGAAAAAATTAACCCAGGAAAATTGGAAGAAAAAAAGCCAGCTGAAAAAAAATTCTTTGGAAGATTTTTCCGAAAGACGGAAATGGGTGAAAAAGTGGCGGTTGAAGAAAGAAAAAAACTTGAAGAGGATAGTGCAAAGGCACATGAGAAGCAAGGAGAACATAGCAGCGAAATTGAGGAGTTAGAAGATGCAATAAGAAGCTTGGATTTATTTAGAAAAATAGAAAAAGAGAATATTGGCAAGGAAAAGCCTGGCGGAGAATTTGTGCCAATTGAGGAAAAAAAGCCTGGAATATTAAGCAGGTTGTTCAAAAGAGAAAAACCAGTTGAAAAAACACCAATAAAAGAAGCAAAAATTGAAGAGAAAATCCTTAAAAGCAAGAAGCTTGAAAAATGCCAAAAAGTCTTGGACCATGTGAAAGAATTAATTGTCAAAGAGAACATTTCAAAAGCAAGAAAGTTTTATATTGAGGCGAGAAATCTCTATCTGGATTTGGAGCATGAGGAAAAAAAAGGGGTTTATGATGAGTTGATGGAGATATACAACAGATTAATGAATCACCAAAGTCCCACTAATTCAAATACAAATAAATCACACACTTGAACTGACGGCATTTTTGCTTTTGTTTGCACAGCTTCATTTACGCCATATTTTTATGTGTTAGGAATTTGCCCATGCTTATGCAAAAATCCAAGATTTTGACTTATCTGTTTGTGGCTATGTCCTTGGTTAGTTTTGCCAATGCAGCTACAATTTCTGGCACGATCTATGATTTGTCATTGAAGAAAATAAATAACGTTCGAGTTGAGATTGACACTACACCAAAACAGTTGTTTATTGCTCAAAATGGCACGTACTCCTTTAATGTTCCATATGGAGCTTATACGATAAAAGCGCAATTAATGCAGAAAAATGCAACAATTGCTTCTGTGCGAGAATATATCACAATTAAGCAGGATGGCTCATACAATCTAGATTTAATCTTGTTTCCGGACATTGAAGAGGGCATTGAAGATATAGACATTAATTTACATGAAAATTTCATTGAAACTAAAAACAACATGGTATTGACAACTGTTATTTTTCTAACTTTACCTTTGATCCTTGCTGTGATATTTTACTTAACTAAAAATAAGAAAAGAGTGCAAGTTGAAATCAAAAAATCAGAGGATTTTGAGGATAGAGACCTAAATCGTATTATAAGTATAATTAAACAAGAATCAGGAAGAACAACACAAAAAGAGATAAGAAAGCAGATTCCTTTGTCAGAAGCGAAAATAAGCTTGATGTTAGCTGAGCTTGAGCATAAAGGTATTATCGAAAAAATTAAAAAAGGGAGGGGGAATATTATAATATTGAAAGAAAGATGAGCCTGAATTGTATTAAATGTGACAAATTAATAAATTCAACGAAATAAATAATCTAGAAAAAAAGTAACTAACGATTCTTGACATCAGAGAGATGAACTTCAAAAAAATAAAAGATACTTATTTCATAAAATTAGAAAGAGGAGAAAAAATAATTGAATCTCTAAAGAATTTTTGTAAAAAAAAGGTAAGGTGCGGTTATTTCATCGGCATTGGCGCACTTGATGAAGCTGAATTAGCACATTACCTAGTTGAAAACAAAAAGTACACGTCAAAAATATTTAAGCAGCCTCTGGAAATAACAAATTTGACAGGTAATATTACGACAATGGATAAAGAGGTTTATTTGCACTGCCATATAACTCTAAGTGATGAAGAGATGAAAGTAATTGCAGGCCATTTAAAACTTGACTTCGCCACATCATAATTAAAAGTTTACAGTTTTCATAAATTT
>JBBSVT010000084.1:0-6189 GCA_038046685.1 Nanobdellota archaeon | reverse complement strand
AATTTAATTTCTGGGATAAAAATCACTGAAAATATGAATATCCACGCAACGCCTAAACAGCGTTATTATTTAGCATCATGAAATTAAATTTCAATCCGTCGCTTCGCGACAAATTTTAGTCTCGGCGGAAATTGCCTTTGCCACTAATTTCCGCCTCGAAATAGGACAATGAATAAATAGGCGAGGGCGAGCGATATGCCAGACAGCGAGCCCGAGCACAAGAGTTTGTGCCTTCGGCACAGATTGAAATTTTTTTAAAGATAATACAAAAACAACTTAAATTTTACCGAAGGCGGATTGAAAAATTAAATACTGCATATGCTTCAGGATACTAAAGTATTACCAAAAACGTTAAATATATCCAAAATAATACCAAAAATTGATGAAAAAGATTTATGGCGGCTACTGGTTTGAGGATATAGGAAATGAAATAAATGTAAATATATTTTTGGGTTTTTTAGCGGGGGTATTTTATTTTGGTGTTGAGATAATAAAAGAATTCTTTATATTGTATATCTCAATAAAAGGTATTTCTTTATTTCTTTTTATTTATCATTTAGCTATTTCTATAATATTAGTTAAGAAGGTTGCTGATGTATTCTACAAATTAAAATAATATGAGTACATATAGGGTGGGTTTCCAAAATCTCAAAGAAAAGATATTTTAAAACGAAAATATATATATATCTTCGAACAACTATTGAAATTAAAATGTTTAACTTGAATCTATCATCTTTTGGTAAGTTTGTGTATC
This sequence comes from Nanobdellota archaeon, assembly GCA_038046685.1. GTDB lineage: Archaea > Nanobdellota > Nanobdellia > Woesearchaeales > GW2011-AR4. The sequence goes on along the minus strand of JBBSVT010000084.1, from coordinate 5,435 downwards.
AACACAGTTGGATTTTTATCAAAGGGATTTATCGTAGAGTTATGTTTAAACAGCCTTATGTCTTTAGCATTAATATAGCTGACCGCTGTCCAGTTAGTTGTCATTGCTATTGGAGAGCGCAGGCTCGAGTTACAGAATTGACTGACCAAGAAACGATTTCTTTCTTCAAAAAGAAGCGAAAAGAAGGCTATGTGCTTGCTATTCTTGTGGGAGGAGAACCATACGTTCGTCCAAATCTTCTTACAGAGGTTACTAAAATTATGCCGTTTAATTGGTTAGTGACTTCAGGAACAACCCCATTATGCCCTCTCACCAATACGACACATGTTGTCTCTATCGATGGTGCAACAAGCGATACACATGATAAGGTGCGTAGAATGCCTGGTTTATTTAGCAGGATACTCAAAAATATACAAGTAGCTCGAGAAAACGCAGTAATGATACGAAAAAAGTTTCCTGTGGTTATACACACAACATTAAATGCATGGAACTACCCAGAACTTCCTAATATTGTAGAAATATGGGCAACTAATGGTTTAGCTGATGGAATGATAGTTAGCACGATGACACCTATTAAAGAGGGGTATGATGAACCTTTACGCCTGAATCATGAACAGAGAGTATGGATTGTGGAAGAGCTTTTACGCCTTAAAAATATTTATCCAAAATTTTTATTTCAAAGTTTTGAAATGTTTAGGCGGCTTCATCCTGATCATACTAAAAAGCTGACACCTGCTATATGCCAAACAGCGTCTCTTGTTGAATCCTACGATGCTTCTGGAGCTCGTATTAAACAATGCATTCTGTCAGAAAAAGCTGATTGTAGTGAATGTGGCTGTATTGTGACAACAATGTCAGATAGCACAACGCCTCTAAGTCTACAGAGCTTTACAGAGTCCCTTAATATTGCTTCAAAACTTACAACTTTAACCAATTAGTTTCACTTAGTTCACTTTTTATAAATAAATAGCCCCGGGCAGATTCGAGGCTGTAGTTGATGGTTTGTCGTTAATAGCGAATCGTTTATGAAGATTCATCTTTTGCGGTTCGTTAACTGCCTTTTTGCTGTTCATTCTTACCTGCTACTTTGTTTATAAGGCTTGTGAGCATCTTGCCCACGTAATCAGTCCCATCATACATTTTGTTTAGGGTGTTCCTTTTTTGTTGTTGTGATTTCCCAATATCTTCAAGAACTTCTCCAAAAACACTTTTTAATTTCCCCATGAGTTCTGGCTCCTCAACTGTTTTTTTAAGCAAACTAATCACTTTATCCTTACGTCTTTTTGCCCTCTTATTTTCCAAATCTTTCTTTTTTTGGATTTCTCTGGAACATTGTTTGCAATATTTTCTTGGAGCACCGACAAATGATAACTTGGTTTGGAAAGACACTGTTCTAATTCCAGTTTGGCAAACTGTTGACATCCTTCTAGAAATAACAAATCCAGGGAAATGGATGGCCCACTGCCACATTGCAGAGCATTTGCAGTCAGGGATGACGGTGATGTTTGAGGTTAGCGAGTAAGATTGATGATGCCTATGATTAATAATTCAAAAAACTAATAACACGCATAATCTTATAAACTCATGCAGATTCTGGAATATAATGAGAGATTTCAACAGAGAGAGAAAGTTTGACAATATTGAGCCTAGAAGAAGATTTTCAAGCAGAGCTGGCAAAGGCCCAAGAAGATTTGAGAGGAATTCTCAAAGCCATGACAGGAGAGATTTTGGAAACTCGGATTTTGAAAAAAAGAGATTTCATGCTATATGCGACAAGTGTGGGGATAGTTGCGAGCTTCCATTCAAGCCAACCGGGGGAAGGCCGGTTTACTGCAGCAATTGCTTTAGGAAAGATGATAATTCAGAGCCGCGCGGAAAGTTCAAGAAGAGAATTGATGAGCCTAGCGGAAATGAATTTGGAAAAGAGCTCTTTGAGATAAATAAAAAGCTTGATCTGATCCTGGAATCGCTGGCTAGAAAATAAGAGATTATTGCAGCTCCCTTTTTAATATTTTATGCGCATGATTTATCTGCTTAAACTTATCAACATCGCCTTCTGGCATGTCAGGATGGTGATTTTTTGCCAATTCCTTGTATTTTAAGTCTATAACACTTAGGTTCAATTCGTTCTCATCCACTCCAAGAATTTTTCTTGCCTCTTTTCTGTGCTCATTTACTTCTTTGTCCTCGGAAAATTCATGCATGAAATCCTGCAGGGATTTTTGCCCAGAAATCAGCGCGTCTACTTCAAGCTCGATAACCTTAAAGACAACATAGAGGTTTTCAACATACTTTGAAGCGGATTTATAGCTATAATGCATATAGCGGCTTTCAAAATACCATGATGCAGAAGCTGGGGCTCTTTTAGCAGCGGCATTTTCAAGATCTATATCTATATCTTCCTCAGTTATCCCCAGCTTTTTTAGGGCTGCTATTATCTTGTTCTTGCATTGCAAAGCTCTCCTGCCAAATGAATCCCTGAGGTTAGGAGCTGCTATTTCGTGTCCCTTGATTTTTAGTATAGTCATCTTTGTGCACAAAAATTCATCAAATAGAATTTCGTAACAATATGGTATAAACCACTATTTATAAAAGTTGGCGTGCAGATGTATTTATATTATCTTTTTGCAAAGTTTGCTTTTGCATCTGCACCGCATCTTTTCATGGGGCGGATATTCTATTGAATAGTCTGTGGTCAGTTCTTCGCCTTTTTTTATGTTTCTTAATGCAATGTCGCAAAGATTCCCTTCTTTTGTGTTAGGCTCGCAGGAGTGATTTATGAACTTTGCAGGGCCCTGCATCAAGATGAATTTTCCCCTGTAGAAAACCAAGTATTTCCTGTATCTTTTCGGGATTTTTCTAGCTTCACTTTTAGTTAGCGTAAAAAAATGATCCCATAGCATAACTATATCTCCTTTTTTGAAACTTCTGCCGGCAAAAACCCCTTTGCCCTGAATTTTTGATGTTTTTATTGTTACTGGCATGCCAATTAAAAAAATATTGTATTTTATAAATGTAAAAATAGCCCCGGGCAGATTCGAACTGCCGTCAGAGCCTTTCTATTGTTTTTTTCCAAACAACCAAAGGGCTCTATGCTACGGCTACCCTAACGCGTCGTTTAGGGTATTTGACCGCTACATTCCGCAGAACAACATAAGTTGACTCTTCCACGGGGCTCTAAAATGAATCTGCCGAGACGCCTATTAAGACTTAAGGTTTATATTTAAATTTAATGTCTTAAACAGGGATTCCGAAAGCCATTAGAACAAAACATTAGGAAAATCAACAATTCAAAATCAAAAACGCAATAACAATTAATCAAAAAATAGCATCACAGTCGAAATAAGTTTTTAACGGTTTTCTTGGCTTCTTCCGTGCCCTGTACCAACAGCTTGCCGTTCTTGTAAAGTATAACAGTACAAGGACCTTTCATAATGGCCAATTCGTGCTCTGATTTTGGCTTTTCAAAATGAAATCCAAAATCTTCAAGCTTTTTTAAGTCGTCCAAAGTATGGCTTTCATGCTTTTGCTCCTCTTTTAAGAATTGGGTAAAATCCGAAAGACTTTTCTGGAATTTTTTATTTACCAGTTCTTGATAAGGAAACCAGCTTTTCCTAAACAGTTCAGGATAGTCCTCAAAATTTTTTTGAAGGAAATCCACTGTTTTAGGATCTGACATATATCCAGAGCCGAAGTCAATATTAATTTGTTTTTTTAGTTTATCTATTTCATTGTCTCTGGTTACTTTAGCAAGAATTGAGGCTGCGCTGACAACAGGATAATTAACATCTGCTTTATGTTCTATAACTAAATCAATTTCTTTATTTTTAATAAATATTGACAAATATTCTTTATAACTTTTTATATTATTGCTTGGCGCATCTATAATTGCTTTGTCTGGCCCTAATTCATTAAGAATTTCAGCTGATTTTCTGGCTTCCAGCTTGTTTAAGTTCAAGCCATCATGTCTGCCAACAGCATTGTCTACTTCATTTGGCTCTATTATTATTAATTTATATTTTTTAGAAATATCTTTTATTTTGTCAAAAAGTGATTCTCTAATCTCTTTGGTTAGTAACTTAGAGTCTTTGACCTTTAATCTAACTAAATCTTTTTCGTCATCTTCTTTAATCAACAAACCACACATTACCAAAGGACCGATGACTGGACCTTTCGGAGAGAATAGTTTTGCTATCACTCACTTCCGCTTTCATCAATCCCGCAAACTAAAACCATAACAATGACCTCTACAATCAAACAGAATTAAAGTTGATTTATAAAAATGTTTGGGAAAATAGGAGATACGGCGCCGGGGACGGGATTTTCAACATCCCGTGATGGTATTTGAACCCGCGTGGTACTTGGGAAAATACCAACTAGTCTTGAGCTAGTCGCGTTGACCGTGCTCCGCCACCCCGGCTTTACCGAAAATAAACGCAAGTTTTATATATATGCTCAGCCATCTTTATTCATGCTTGGGAAAATACCTATTGGTTTTTGAGTCTAGCGTTGGCTGACTCTGCCATTCTTCTTTATTTTTAATCAATTATAGTGGAATTTCTTCTTTATAAACTTCACACAGAAATGTCCAGTGTCCATTGCTACTGGAAAATATATATTTCCGATAAATAGTTAGAGTCTTGCGTGTTCTCTTTTTCAGAATTAATGAGAGTTATTCCTTTATATATCTTAGGCCGAGATGTCCAGTGGTATTTTAATATAAATTTAAATAGAACTAAAGTTATTAAGATTTATGAAACGCAAAAAAATAAGTTTTATTCAGATTTTAACTATATTCTTCTTTTTATATCTAATATATCAAATTTATAATCTTTTCTTTGATATCAAATACAAACTATTTGGAACGCTAGATTTTGGTGTAACCGCTTCAATATTCCTTTTATCATCCACACTTAATGTGATAATAAATTTTATACTTATAATAAGACTGCATAATCTGAAGTCAGATTCGATTTTATGGTTTGATATATTCTTTGGATATAATATTTTGGAGATGCTTGTCGCTACAGCTTATCTCATATTAGCTTTTAGTTCTATTAATCGGTTTAGTACATTAGAAGCAATCAAGGCTTTTGGCATCAGAATTACCGTTATTTTAGCGATAATAATATCAATCTGGATTATAGCTCGTTATTATTTAAGAAGGGATTTAAAAATTCTAAAAGTAAAAGCTTGATAATAAAATAGCGGGAGGAAGATTTGAATTCGGCAGTAGTTTTTGACTACTTCTTCCGACCTATGGGTTATGAGCCCATCGGGCACTCCTGACTCTTAGGTCTGCGGTCGATTAAGGCCGCAAAAGCCCTATCCCGCTATGCTTTTCGAGAATTAAACTTTGTTTATAAACGTTACTGAATATCTGGAGTTGTGCAGATTCTACACCCTTGCTTTTGCTAGCCCCCTAAACTTATCCC
>JBBSVT010000083.1:19182-37311 GCA_038046685.1 Nanobdellota archaeon | reverse complement strand
TTATATCTATGCTCCTGAAATTCTGCTTAATCTCTCTCCCTGTAAATTCCTTGACTGCCTCGCCTAATGTAGAAACCTCAATAATTTCTATGGACAATTCATCTGAAAGATTTTTTAGGTCAGTTGTCGCATTGTCAACTCTCACTATTAACTCGCCTGCCGGTATCAATACCCTTTTTAAGCCGCTTTTTTTTGCAGCTTCTACCTTTTCCTTTAAGCCCCCGACTGGCCCTATTAAGCCGCCTGAATTTATTGTCCCTGTTACTGCATAATCCTTGTTCAATTCAAGATTTTCAAGCATCGCCACTGTGAGAATTGCAATTGAAGAGCCCGCACTCGGACCTGCTATAATGGCTGAATCTGCAGTAATTGTGTAGAAAAAATCAACGTCATCACAATCACTGTCAATCGCATCGCAGGCTATTGCCTTCGCAAACCTTGTGGACATCTGTGTGTCAGTTCTTGTCAGGGGAAAAGTTTCAAGGAATACCCTGCCAGTGCCTGGCTTAATTTCCAAATACAAATCAGCAATTCCGCCTTCATGGCCGTTTCCTGTGTCCTTAACAGCCAATAACCTCATATGCCCTTGCTTTGCGAAGACTGCAGGTATTAATAAAAGATTCAGCGCCATAATTAAAAAAAGCAACCTTTTCATGAAAGTGCAATAATGGCAGATTATTTAATAATTTTTGGTTTAATTTTGACAATAAGAATTATTCCCTATTTTAGATTATTCAATCTTTCCTCTATCCTCTTCTTATCCTTTTTGTAGGATTCTTCAGAAATAAAGCCGGATTTGAAGGCAGACTTGATAGCTTCCGCCTCTTTCTTTAATTTCTTTGCTGTTTCTTCTTGTTGGAGCTGCTTGGCTTGCTCTTCTTTTGATTCTGGCTGTTTTTTCTTCATCTTCAAAGAAATAAATCTGAAAGATGAAAATGCCAAGCCTACAATTACCAGGGTTGCAGCGCCAAGCAATAAAATATTTCTGTAATCCTTGATTTTTATTGGGTAAAACCTTATCGTTTTTGCCTTAACCTCAAACAAATCAGAGCTTGTCCCTATTGAGTTGCCATAAATGACTTTTGCGTAAACTGCATAAGTTCCTGGTTGAATATCGCTTGGCACAAGCACCTTTCTCGTTAATTTGGCCTGTGTCTCAACAGCCAAAGTTTCATGCTCAGTAGCCAATACATTACCATTAAAATCTTTCATGGAATATTCAACAACAACATCAACTCTCCCAAATCCCCTTACATTAAACAAGCTAATGTCTAACAGCAGCTCTTCTCCTGGAAATATTTCTTTAGTCTTGGGCAGAACCTCAATATCCACATCAAATAATGGCTCTGCAGAATCTACCTCTATTAAAGTGTCAATTTCTTCTTCCTTAGAAGGACTTTTAAACCTTATTTTTCCAGTGTAGATGTCAGGCTTTTCGTTATGCATAGCTTTGAAAACAAGCTTAACCTTTTTTTCCTCATTGAGGTTTAATGTGTTTGTGAGCTCACTTTCTGCTGGAGATGACATAAACCTGCCTATTTCGTGAAAAAAGGTTTTGACATCAAAGGAAGAAGTGCCAATGTTGGTAATGCTCAATACTTCCTCCTTTTCCTGCCCTTGCTTAAGCACAACCTTGAGTGTAGTCTTATCTACTTTAAAATCTGTTCTGTTAGGGAAAGGCAATGGTCTGCCTCCCCCTCCACCGCCCCCACCGCCTCCTGCTCCGCTGCTTGAGGCTTGAGAAGGCTCTGACGGGGTGTCTTCTGACGAATATATTGTAAAGCTTGTCGCATTAAACACCAAGGTTCCTCCAGAATAGGACTTTCTAGTGCAGATGCTGCTGGTGCAAATAGAGCCATCTCTCAAAATTCTGGGATTGGAGAAAGTTAATCCATAAATGTACATAGTTGAAGACTTGTTTAATACGGCAAGGGCAGTTGCATTAAGCTCAATTTTATTGGATGACAGGTTGACTAAATTGTCTAAATCGTAACCTTCGCTTAAGTCAACGTTTTCGCTGAAGTTAATCTTCCCAAAATTTGTATTTTCAAGAGCAAAATAAGTAATATTTCTATTGTCAACTAAGGAAAGATTGGTTGAAGAGCCATTAAAATTACCCATCATGCTAACGAAAAGTGCCCTAATCTCACTTCCGCCTGTGTTATTTAAGCTGTCTGTGCAGTTGATGCTCCAGTTGTATTTTCCAATAGTAGCATTGTCCAATTTAAAGCTTATTTTTGCGTTCTTTGTTATGGAAGTATCGGTAATGTTAATTCGGTTATTGATAATTAAAGTGCAGTTGCCTATGCTGCTGTCATCACTTACATTAAAGAAAAATGTTATATTGCTGTTTACGTTGCCAGAATTGTTGATTGGAGCGCTTAAATTGACTATAGGATTTAATGTGTCTATAATTTGCAGCCCAACGCCAACACCGCTCTGGCTATAGCCTGCGATAATCTGATAAATAGACGCTGTCAAAACCCAAAGCAAAAAAATAAATGTTCTTTTTTTCATCATAGTCTCTATTTGAATTTACGTTTTTTTATTTTTCCATAGTATCTCATATATATTAATAGTACTAATGCAACAGCAGCATATACCAAATACCCAAATTTTATTTGAATTGCTCTTGGGCTATTAATTGCCCTTAAGCTACTTGGACTTTGGATTGGCTTTAAGCTGTCGGGGGTTTTGATTACCTTTAATTTAAACCCTTTGTTGATTTTCAGCCTTATCGGCAAACCACCGGAAGCGCTGGGCTCAACTTCCCCAACAGTGTAGCTGACTTGATATAAACCGGGTTTTTTGGGCGCAGTAATATTAAATGATATGCTATATCCTGTTGTTTTCGCCGGGACATAATACACTTCCTTGAAGTCTATTGCTTTCATAAAGGTCGGATCATACACCAGCTTTATGCCGATTTCGTAATCTGATGGATTTTGAAGCCTGATGCCGTATATTTTTGACGCTCCCTCTATTAACTCTAATGTGTCATTGGCTAAGTAGTCTGAGGCAATACTCAAAGCATTGGCTTGCAGGCTTGCTGCAGCAATAATGGACAAAAGGATAATTAAAGTTTTCATTTTTTACATAAATGCTAATTGATTAAAATCGTTTGCTATGAAGTTATGAGTGTTCTCTATGTTCAAGCCATAGACGTGCTGCTTGTCAAGGGGTTTGATGGAAGTGATTTTTTCGAAGAATATATCTGATTCAGCATCAATACCAAAAGGTTTAAATATTTGCACATAATACACAATATTCCCTATACTATGTGTAGATAGGGGAGACACAATGCCAACATTAACATTAGCTATACCCAAAGACATGAAAGAAGAGATGGAAAAATTGCCCGAGCTTAACTGGTCAGAGATTGCGCGTGCTGCCATAGCTGAAAAAGTAGCTGAATTTAGGCTCTTCAAGTCTATTGTGTCTAAGTCAAAGCTTACTGAAAAAGATGCGTTAGCTATAGGAAGCAAGGTTACTGAAGGACTGTACAAGGCATATAAGAAGAAGCTTGAGGGGTAAATGTTGTTAGCGGTAGATGCTAACGTAATCTGCTCATTCTTGGTAGCAGGCAAGTCTGTTGACATGCTTTTTTCTCCTAAGCTCGAGTTATGCACGCCTGAACTTTTGTTTAACGAAGTCAAGAAACATTCTAATGAACTAAAAGCCAAATCACGATTTTCAAATACAGAATTTGACATACTGCTAATATTACTTGAGAAAAAAATTGCAGTTATTCCCTTGGAAAGATTTATCGCACGGCTACCAGAAGCAGAATCATTACTGGGTGAACACAAGAAAGATGCGCCGTATATAGCGCTTGCTCTTGAACTTGGCTGTCCGCTCTGGTCATATGAGAAACGCTTTAAAAAGTTGCCTATTGATTGTTTGACTACAGGCGAAGTCATAAAAAAGATATCTTGAGATGCATCAATCCTAGGCACCGCAACTTCCATATTCTCTTTCAATTCAGAAACCTCAACCCATATTGTGCAATAGCCTTTTTGCTCAAATTCATTAATACTTACATCATTATTTAAATTACTTATATAGTTTATATTTTCATCCTTTTTGTTCCAATAACTATTGCTGTATTTATCACATTCTAAAAATTCATCAATTGGAAGAATTGTATAGTCAGAGCTAGTATTTCGAGCGCTGGAGGAGGGAACTTCGCTCTTGGATTCTAAAGCAGAGCTTCGAATCCTCAAGCCCGTGAGAGTTGCATTTGTTATGTTCGCGAAGAAGCTGGCTGCTTCAATTGATTGGGCAATATTTTGGTTATCGTAATCTTTAAATACTACATTACTATTATTTGTTTCATGAGAGTTGAAATTAACAAATTCATCGTTGCGGACAGTGAAATTTGCCATGGAAAGCCCACTTTCAAAGGAACTAGAGTAATGGTCTGGCAGGTTTTGGAGATGCTGGAAGATGGAGCCCCTTTTGAAGAAATCTTTGAGGCATTCCATTCTTTGACTAAGGAGCATGTTAAAGCAGCTTTGCAATATGCGGCTGATTTGACTAGAGGTAAAGAGAATGTCATTGTCAACATCCCAATCTAAGCTTAAATTTCTTCTAGATGAGAATGTTGATGAGAGATTAAAAAGATTTCTTGAGCAACAAGGTGCTGACGCTGTTTCAAAACCAAAAGGACTTTCAAATGGTAAGCTAGCTGAATTTTCTAAATCAGAGCAAAGGGTGTTGGTTACTAATGACGAGGACTTTGCCGAATTCTCTAAAGAAAAAATATTTTCAATTGTTTGGTTAAGAATTCCACAACGTAAAATAGAATCATTAATAAACTCATTTTCTAAATTGCTTAAAGACAAGTCCAAGCCTGAAGACTTTGAAGGATTTTTGATTGAATTAAAGGAAGGCCGTAAATTTAAATCATCTCCCGTTAAATCTTCAAAATTTGTTGGCTTAACCAAATAAGGATGATTGCTTGTCGTGTTTATGCTTCTTCCGCTTTCTGTTCTTAACTCATAAACTGTCTTATTGCCCATGTCAACCAATTCATTGACTCTGTTGGCAACAATTTTTCCGGTTTTTTCGTCAAAAGACTGCACGAATTCATCTGCTTCAATGTCTTTTATTTTTTTCTTGGATGTAATGAATTCAACTACTCCGCAATCAAGAGTTGGGTAGATTTGCTTGAAATCATTAATCGGAATAATTACATAATTAGAATTATCTTTATGCGCCACGGACGGGATTGACACTTCTTCATCAGAAGGTTTGAACCCGTAAGACTGTGGAACAGTAACTTTGAAGGGTTCGTTTACCAAGTTTCGTGAACCCGTTTTTTCTTCTTTATATTTATTCTTAAATTGTTCAGCTATATCATAAATCTTATCCTCAACAACAACATCAGTTACAACAGTTATCAAACTGTCTTCAGCTAAACACCTTCCAATCTCTTCTTCATTAATTCCTTTCATTTTCTTAGTAGCTATGTGATTATCAATCATTAAGGCAAATTAACTGCTGTCACATTCCATGTTGCGTTATAAAATTGAGCGCTTAATCCGGTGCTTGGAACATCAACCCATAGGTAAACTGTTCTGTTGCCTTTGTCAGAATTTGGCTCAAATGCTCTAGTGTGTCCATGCACCAATGTTGCATTAAGCAAGCTGTCTGCTGCAGGCTGCTCAAGCTCCCTTATTATTACAGCTGAAGTTGACAATTGAGTGCCTGCTCCGGCAGTTGCATTTGTTATGTTCGCGAAGAAGCTGGCTGCTTCAATTGATTGGGAAATGGTGACTGTTCCAATTAATGCGGATGCCGTTAAATTTAACTGGTCAAAGTCGTCATTTCCTGTATTGTTAATTATTAATGGCGGATTTGTAGGAACGTTTTGCTGCCCTAATAAAACACTGCTGAAATTAGCAAATGCAGAGCCCAATGCCAGTCCTGAAACAGTATTGACAGTGAATGTTTGAGTATTGTTTCTTCCGATATTGCCATTAATATCTTCAACACTAATATTTATCGCCCAAATGGAGCTGGCATTGGCGTAATACGGCAGTGCCACTGTGCAGTTTATTATCACAATGCTTCCCTGAGTGTGGTTTGCACAAGTTCCCAAATCAGAGTCTGCAGCAGCAGATGAGTTTGAGTAATATTGCGCATCGCCAAGTGTTAAGTTTATGACTGCTGTGCTTGCGTTTATGGTTGCAGCGCCGTCAGAATCTGTGACATTGAAAGATATCCTGATGTAGGTATAGCCCCCAGCAAGAGGATCTACCACAAATCCAGAGGCATTTGAAACATTAATTCTTGGGACTGCAGCCGCGGCAACAGTTATTAAAGTTGAATTCTGCTTTACATTATTGCTCGAGTCAGTTGCATACATTGTAAAGTTAATCACAGAGCCAGCATCAGTTGTTATTTGAGTAGTATTGCTGACTTGGGCTGTAGTACCTGAAAGTGTAAAATTGATCTTAGTTATTACTCCTGACATATTGTAAGTTATGTTTGCGCTCAATAATGCAGTCTCATCACTTATGTTGCCTGTAAAGTTTATCACATCATTTAACCTTGGAGTTGTTTTGTTAAATGTTGTATTAACAACCGGTTTCACATTATCAGTTATTCTAATTAATGTGCTGTTTTGAGCTACATTATTGCTTGTGTCAGTTCCAAAGATTGTGAAGTTAATTACACTTCCTCCAACACCTTCAAGTTTTGTAACATTATGCACAGTTGTGCTTGTGCCAGAAATGCTGAAGTTAATCTTTGTAATAACACCGCTCATGTTGTAAGTTATGTTTGCAGAAAGCAATGCAGTTTCATCTGTAACATTTCCAGTAAAGTTAATTACGTCATTCAATACCGGAGAGCTAACATTAAAGGTAGTATTCACAACAGGAGCAATATTATCAACAACAGTAACTAATGTAGAGTTCTGCTTTACGTTATTGCTTGAGTCAGTTGCAAATACAGTATAATTAACAACACATCCACCAACACAAGTATCAGGCAGTCTTGAGGCATTGCTAACAAATGCAGTTGTTCCACTCAAACTAAAGTTAACCTTTACAGTTCCAGTTGTAAAGTTAATAGTTATGTTTGCTGAAATCAAGGCAGTTTCATCAGTTATGTTAGCACTTACATTTACAACATCAAATATTCTAGGAGCTGATATGTTTAAGCTTGTGTTAACAACAGGAGGTGTTGTTATATAATATTTTGTAAACTGACTCACATTAAAAATAACAGCACTATTAACAAAATCTAAATAAGAACATATTGCTCCGCAAGCAGCTCCTTCTCTAAAAATTGTATTGTTGGTGATGTCCTTTATCGTCAAATTCGCACTTCCATTTAAGTATGTACCTTCAGAATTAACGCTTATTAAGTTGCTTGAAATGTTTAAACTTTTATTAATATCAACACTTGCATAACCACTTATTCTATCAATAAATTGTATTCTTCCAAACTCGTTTTCTTTTGTTAGGAATGGTGGTGGTGTAATGTTTGCTTGGCTTATGTTGATTGTTACGTTGTATTGTAAAGTTATTGTTCCGTTAATGCCAGAATTTGTTTCCGTTCCATTTGTAGTGTTTAAAGTGGCATTTATGTACAATTCTTTTGCAATTAATGTTATGTTGCCAGAGAGATTACCTGTTGCTGAAATTGAATCTGTTATTCTTAGAATATTACTTGTATTTATTAAAACAAAACCACCATTACTATTGTTGCAATGCCCTTTATTACCTCGATTTATATTTATTTGTGTTATTTCTGCATCTATTGAGTTAATAAAAATAGAGCCGCCACCGCCTCTTATGCCTTCGCTGCTACCACAAGCATCGTTCTCTGCATTACCGCCTCTTGCATTTATTGTGCCACTTATATTAACTAAAGTTGCATTAAGCTTTATAGTTCCACCATTGCCGCCATTAAAAATACTACCACTATTTATGACATAATCACTGCTTGCACTTATTAATGAGTTAGTACCAACATATATCTTTGAAGCATTTATTGTTATAGTTCCACCACTGCCTGAAAACAGACCAGTACCGCTATTCAGTTGGGCACCACCATCACTTGAAATATTGCCATCACTTAAGTTAAGAACATCAACAATAATTGTAAAGCTTTCTCCTGATTGGCAAGTTCCACTAGTACAGTCATCTGCATCTCCGTTTAGCCTTGCTCCAGAATTTAAAGTGTAATTTTTCCCACTTAAATTTAGAATATAGCCACCTGAAAGTCTAATTCCTTTTGTTATTTTGCATGTTTTGCTGAAGTCAGAATCAAATATTGTGCCATTATTGCAAGGACTCAAAGTATCATCAATCCATATTTGACCGTCTCTGCCAGAGTTTGAAGATGCAATATCACAATATCCAAGAACGCCTTTTTCAACATTAATCAAGCCTGTATTAGAAATCTCAATAGCTGTTATGTTTACAATTCCGCCATTTCCTATCATGCCTTGTTGAAAACCACCAGAACAAGTATTGGTATCAGCATTACCTCCAACAGCTTTAATTGCTCCTGTTATGTTAATAAGAGTTGCATTAAGGTAAACAGTTCCTCCATTTCCACCAGAAAATTGACTAGTAGAACTTATAAGATCATCACTGCTTGCACTTATTAATGAGTTAGTACCAACATATATCTTTGAAGCATTTATTGTTATAGTTCCACCACTGCCTGAAAACAGACCAGTACCGCTATTCAGTTGGGCACCACCATCACTTGAAATATTGCCATCACTTAAGTTAAGAACATCAACAATAATTGTAAAGCTTTCTCCTGATTGGCAAGTTCCACTTCCGCAAGCTTGTCCGTCTGCATTTAATCTTGCACCTGGTCCTAATGTATAGTTCTTTCCACTTAAATTTACAACATAATCATTAGGAGCTCTAATCCCTTTTGTTATTTTACATGTTTTGCTAAAGTCAGCATCAAATATAGTGCCGTTGTTGCATGGACTAAATGTGTTATTAATCCATATTTGACCGTCTCTGCCATCGTTATTAAGAGCTTTTCCATCACAGTATCCAATTGGACCTTTCTCTACGTTAATAAATCCAGTATTTTCAATAATTTGCGTTGTTATATTAACAATTCCGCCGCTTCCTTTTCTTCCTTGGTCGTTACCCCAGCTACACGTATCCTTATCACCATTTCCACCAACAGCTTTAATAGTTCCTGTTATATTAATAAGAGTAGCATTAAGATTAATATTTCCTCCTGCAGTACCCTCAAATCCGCTAGTAGAATCTCTTAAATCATCACTGCTTGCACTTATTAATGAGTTAGTGCCAACATATATCTTTGAAGCATTTATTGTTATAGTTCCACCAGTGCCTGGATAGTGACCAATACCTGAACCTGTAGTTGCACCGCCATCTGACGCCATAGTTCCACTTACATTAACAACATTGGCTATAATTGTTATATTGCCTCCTAATGTGCAAGTTCCAGATGAGCAAGAATAACCACTCAAATTAATCAATCCACCGTTATAGATTTTTAAATCTCCTGACAAGTTTATTTTATAATTAATTGCTGTATTGTTGATTATGCTTCCGCTTCCGTTAATTATAACATTATTAGCGCTTAAAATATTATCAGTTGAATTTACATAATGAGTTCTGTTAATCCAGCAGGTTGTATCTAAATCTCCGCCATCGCATATCCCTATTGCTCCTGTCACTGTAACCAAAGTAGAGTTCTGCTTTACATTATTACTGCTGTCAGTAGCATAAACAGTATAATTAACTACACATCCACCAACACAAGTATCAGGCAGTCTTGAGGCATTGCTAACAAATGCAGTTGTTCCACTCAAACTAAAGTTAACCTTTACAGTTCCAGTTGTAAAGTTAATAGTTATGTTTGCTGAAATCAAGGCAGTTTCATCAGTTATGTTAGCACTTACATTTACAACATCAAATATTCTAGGAGCTGATATGTTTAAGCTTGTGTTAACAACAGGAGCAATATTATCAACAGCTGCACTGATAGTCACTAATGTAGAATTTTGCTTTACATTATTGCTTGTATCAGTAACAAACATAGTAAAGTTAATAACAGCAGGAGAAGAAGGCAATATTGTAACATTGCTTACTTGTGTTGCAGTACCACTCAAGCTAAAGTTTACTTTAGTTACACTTCCTGAAATATTATAAGTTATATTTGCACTCAATAATGCAGTTTCATCAGTTACATTGCCTGTAAAGTTAATAACATCATTAACTAAAGGAGATGAAATATTAAAGGTAGTATTTACAACAGGAAATATATTATCAACAACAGTTACTAATGTAGAGTTCTGCTTAACATTATTAGAAGAATCAGTAGCAAAAACAGTATAATTAACAACACATCCACCAACACAAGTATCAGGCAGTCTTGAAGCATTACTAACAAATGCAGTTGTTCCACTCAAACTAAAGTTAACCTTTACAGTTCCTGTTGTAAAGTTTATTGTAATGTTAGCACTAATCAAAGCAGTTTCATCAGTTATGTTAGCACTTACATTTACAACATCAAATATTCTAGGAGCAGATATATTAAGAGAGGTGTTAACAACAGGCAAAGTATTTTCTCTCACTGAAATTAAGGTAGAGTTCTGCTTGACATTATTGCTTGTATCTGTTACATATGCTGTAAAATTGATTACGCAAGCAGAACTGCATGTATCTGTTACATTATAGATTCTTGCTGAAGTTCCGCTTAGACTAAAATTAATCTTGGTTAATACTCCGCTGATATTGTATGTTATATTTCCAGATAATAAAGCAGTCTCATCTGTTATGTTAGCTGAGAAATTTAATACAACATTCGTATTGAATGAGGCGTTGAAGCTTGTATTAACAACAGGAGGTGTTCTATCTCCATAATGTATCGTCACATTATACAGCTCTGGTGAAAAGGTTCGGTTTTCTGATGAGTAAGAAGCTCTGTATTGGAAGTATCTATTGTTTGGAGTTATCGTTTTATTTAGTCTTGTTTTTGTTGAATTATCTAATGGCTCGCTAAATGTTTCATCAGCACAGGCATCGTCATTACAGCTTCTTACAGATAAGTTTAATCTTAAAGCTCCTCTTTTGTATAAGTTTAGGACTTCTGCACTTGATAATGTTCTGTTCCAGATTGCGACTTCGTCGATTTGACCGTTGAAAGGACTCGCAGCAGTAGTCATCGCGCCAATAGTGAAAATAGTTGTATCGTCAGCATAGGTTCCCGTAGGCGTGACAGCTTTGTCTAGGATACCATTAACGTATACGCTTATACTCCCGCCAGAAGCGTATGTTCCACAAATATGGCTCCACTGATTCAAAGGTATCGGAATAACGCCTGTAGCCCTATCGTTCGTCGTGAAGCTGTTTAAAATAAACTCGGCGGCAGAATTAAGCCGCAAAACGATTTCATTCCCTTGAGTAACTATTCTGCGGTCACTTGCAGCAATCAAATTAGGAAATATGCTTGCACAAACAGAAACGGGGCTGGTTCCCCCAAATGCAATGTCAGAAGTACTAACAAAATCATTACTCCCATCAAATTGTCCAGCACCCCCTCCAAGCTTATAATCACTTTTATTAATAGTTGCTCCACCTCTAAATGTTCCATTATTGGCGTTACTGTCACTTCTTTCACTATTAACGTAAACACTGAAATCAACAGTTTTATTGCTTAAACCAGCTTCCAAAGTTGCTTCTCCAAAAGCACTTTCATTATTAAAATGCCACAATCCAACCAATCCAGAAGTGTTTATTGAAATATTTGGATAAAGTCCATTAGAGGTTAGAGGATTGTTGCTGTCTCCATATGTATTATGAGCAATAATGTCATTAGCAATGAAGTTATGAGTATTTTCTATGTTCAAGTCATAGACTTGTTGTTTGTCTAAAATATTAATCCTTTCAATCTTTTCCCATTTGATACCGCAGACTTTTGAGTTTGAAGTTTTAGTATTTGAGGCAGAAACCTTATAGTTGTTAATATCCTTATTGCTTAAAACAGTGTGAGCGCGGCGGGATTCTCGCAATAGACGTTTCGAACCCGCATCTTGGCCTGAGTCAGGGACCTGTTCTATCCATTGAACTACGCGGCCATTCCACTTTTCTTTATTTTCATCATAGTTTAAATCACTTTCTACGCCACAATTCTCATAATCAGGAACAGCGATGTAATCACCAACACTTAGATTTTCAACTTTAATCCATTTCGCTTTAACGCCATTAATGTCTATTATTTCATCTTTGAGTTCATGCATTTGATCATCGCTTTGATTTTCGGAATCTTTAAATATTACATCTCCATTATTTATTTCATGAGAGTCGAAATCAACAAGTATATTGTCATTGACAGCAAAATCTGTCATGGTGAACCTACCTTCAAGGGAACTAGAGTTATGGTCTGGCAGGTAATTGACCTGCTGGGAGCTGGTGTCACACCAGATGGAATCATTAAAGATTACTTCCCCAGACTTACCAAAGAAGCCATTTTCTCTGCTTTGAACTATGCCTCTAAGCTGATTGAAGAAGAAAAATATGTCATCTTCTAATAAGTTAAAACTGTATTCTGATGAAAATGTACCTGAAAAGATAGTGGAATTGCTTAAAAATGAAGGTTTTGATGTAAAGAAGGCTCCTTTTAAATCCGATGACGAAGAAATAGCTAAAGAAGCTAGTTTGGAGAACAGAGTTATTTTGTCTTTCGATAGGCATTTTGGCAATGTTTTGTTATTTCCCCCTAAGAAATATTCAGGCATTGTGTTTATAAGAATTCGCCCGCCACTTATTGATACTGTATTCTCATCATTAACTAATTTGTTCAAATCAGTTAAACCATCAGAATTTAAAGGCAAGTTATTTACACTTACCCCATTTGGATTTAGAGTTTTTCCACCGAAGCGAACCAAATAAGGATGATTGCTTGTCGTATTAACACTCCTTCCGCTTTCTGTCCTTAACTCAAACACTGTCTTGTTGCCCATATCTATTAATTCATTAACTCTATTGGCAACAATTCTTCCAGTCTTTTCATCCAAGCTTTGCACATATTCCCCTTCTTTAATGTCTTTTATTTTTTTCTTACTTCCATTTGCAAGCGTAATCAAGCTATCTTCAGCAACGCATCTTCCTATTTCACTTCCATAATGAGCTCCAGTTGTCCAAGAAATGTTGTTCCATTCTTGTGCAGAGCCAATGTCAAATACTTGGCTTAGGAATGTGCCATTATTTCCGTTTGTATTCAATTGGATTGCACCAATACTTGAATTAAAGACTGTGCTGTTTAGAGTTCCACGATCATAGAAAAATAATTCTCTAGCGGTTGCATTAACAAGAATTGTGAAGTTAAATCTTTCTGCTACTGAAACTAATGTAGAATTTTGCTTTACATTATTGCTTGTGTCAGTAGCATACATTGTAAAGTTAAGCACGCATCCAGCGTCGCATGTTATCTGAGTTGCATTGCTAATCTGAGCCACAGTAAGACCAGTTAAGGAGAAGTTTATTTTGGTCAGCACACCTGACATATTGTAGGTTATATTTGCACTCAACAAACCATTTAAATCAGTCACATTTCCTGTAAAGTTAATAACATCATTAATGACCGGGCTTGTAGTGTTGAATGTTGTATTCACAACAGGCAATGTAACATCAGCTATTGTCAATAAGGTACTATTCTGTTTTACATTATTGCTTGTGTCAGTAGCATACATTGTAAAGTTTATAACACATGTCTCAACACAATCCAATCTTGTAACATTGCTCGCTTGTGCAGTTGTTCCCGACAAACTAAAGTTAATCTTAGTAATAACTCCTGACATATTATAAGTTATATTTGCACTTAACAATCCAGTTTCATCAGTTATGTTGCCTGTGAAGTTAATCACATCATTAACCAAAGGAGAGCTTATGTTGAAGGTTGTATTCACTATTGGGAATGTTGTATCTGCTCCTGATGTTATACTATACTTCGTAAACTGGCTTACATTGAATTTTTCAAACAATCCATTTGTATCAGTTCCATTTTCAAGATAAAAGCATATATCTCCGCATGCAACGCCATCTCTGAGAATTGTATTATTAGCAATTCCTTTTATTGTCAGATTAGCACTTCCATTCAAATTGCCGCCTTCAGAATTTACGCTTATTAAGTTGCTTGTTATATTAATTGATTTGTTTAAGTCAAAAGGAGTGCCGTAATTGCTTATCCTGTCAATAAACTTGATTCTTCCAAACTCGTTTTCTTTTGTTAGGAATGGTGCAACTGTTAAGTTAGCCTGTGAGATATTGATGGTTACATTGTATTGAAAAATTATAGTCCCGTTTAATTTTGATGTAGAAAATAATTCTGAGTCGTTAGTGGAATTGGTTGCATTTATTAACGCACTGACAATTATCTCTTTTGCAATTAATGTGAGGTTTCCAGAGACATTGCCGCTTATACTAACTTTATCTGTAAGAATAATTTGTTCTGTTGCGTTTATTAAAATGTTGCCCCCATCTGCATTGTCACAACTCCCTTTTTGTCCTCTTGGGGCATATAATCCCCCTAAAATGGCATTTACTGCATTGATTTTTATTATGCCTCCGCTTCCTCTTATTCTTGCTGATGCACTACAGGCACCAGTCCTGCCATTTCCTCCAAATGCCATTATTTTGCCAGTTGAATTGATAAGCGTAGCATTTATTATGATAGTTCCTCCATTGCCTCCTCTGCGGTCTACATTCTCAGTAAAAACGAAATCGCTGCTTGCGCTTATCTCAGAATTATCAGAAATATATATCTTAGAGGCATTTATAGTTATTCCTCCGCCTCTTCCTGAAGTAACCCCAGCTCCAGATTCATATGAACCCCCGTCGCTTGTAATGTTTCCCCCGCTTAAATTCAGTACATCAACAATGATAGTAAAATTATCGCCTCCATTGCAGGCCAAACTGTCGCAGCTTGGGGCATCTCCTGTTAATTTGGCTCTTTTCTCTAGAGTTAAATTCTTTCCAGACAAATCTAAAGTGAAATTATTGGGTATTCTTATAGGAGATAATATTTTGCAAGTATCCCAATTAAATATAGTTCCATTGTTGCATGGGCTGTATGTGCTGTTAATATATATCAAACCATCTCTTCCGCTCTGCCTTAATACTACATCACAAATCCCATAAAGACCCCTCTCAACATTAATAAATCCAGTATTATGAATCTCAGTTGAAGTGATATTAATCAAGCCGCCATCGCCTTTTTGACCTTGAGCGGCTGCTGCTGCACATCCAACCCCCCCACTTCCCCCTATTGCTGATATTTTGCCTGTATTGTTAATGAAGGTCGAGTTAATAATAATAGTGCCTCCATTGCCTCCTCCATGGTCAATGTTAAGTCCTGTTTTTCCAAACACATAATCACTGCTTGCGCTTATTGCTGACGAATTTGAAAGAATATATATTCTGGATGCATTAATATTGATGATGCCCCCATCGCCAGAAAAATGTGAACCTACGTCTGTTATTGCTGCGCCACCATCACTCGTTATGCTTCCGCCGCTCAAATTTATAACGTCTGCAATAATCGTAAAGTTTTGACCTGACTGGCATACTGCTGATATGCAATCAACACCATCAGCATTTATGCTTGCTCCATTCGCCAATGTTAGATTTTTATTAGTTAAATTCCAAACATAATCTTTAGGTATTCTGTGCCTGCTGATTATTTTGCATGAATTCCAGTCAAATATAGTTCCATTATTGCAGGGACTCCATGTATTGTTGATGAAAATCTGTCCGTCTCTTCCTGTAAAGTCATATTCGCAATGGTAATAAAATCCTCTTCTTACATCTATCAGCCCAGAATTATCAATAGAGGTAGTGGTTATATTGATTAAGCCTCCTTGTCCTCTGTCTCCTCCATTTTCACTACCGCAATATCCATCCCCGCCATTGCCGCCAAGCGCAAGAATCTTCCCTGTATTGTTAATAAGAGATGAGTTAATATAGATGTTTCCTGAATCTCCTCCTTTGAGTCTTGCACCAATGTATTTTGTTGCATAATCACTGCTTGCGCTTATTGTCCCATTATCTATAACATAGATGCTTGAAGCATTAATAATCAATTGTCCTCCGTTTCCAGATTGATGACCAGAAACAGTGCCAACGCCTGTGCCTCCTTCCACCAATATACGTCCAGTAACATTGATAAATTGAGCTGTTATTGTTAAATTGCCTCCATCAAAGCATCTTCCTGTTGTGCAGCTTAGTCCGCTAAGGTTTATCAAAGAATTATTCATTAAGGTTAAATTCCCAGTTAAATTAATCGTAAAACTTATTGAAGTGCTGTTGATTATCTTCCCGCTTCCATTAATTATCACATTATTTGCGCTCAAAATATTGTCAGTTTCATTAACATAATGAGTTCTGTTTATCCAGCAGATTGTTTGCAAGTCGCCCCCGTCGCAAATTCCCACAACAGGACTATTGTCAGTTATAGTTATCAAAGTTGAATTCTGCCGAACATTATTGCTAGTATCAGTAGCGAACATTGTAAAGTTAATCACAGAGCCTGCATCAGTTGTTATTTGGGTTGCGTTGCTAACCTGAGTTACAGTAAGCCCAGTTAAGGAGAAGTTTATTTTAGTCAACACTCCTGACATATTGTAGGTTATATTAGCACTCAACAACCCAGTCTCATCAGTTACATTTCCAGTGAAGTTAATCACATCATTAACTAAAGGAGAGCTTATGTTGAATGTTGTGTTAACAACAGGAGCAATATTATCAACAACTGTAACAACAGTGCTATTCTGCTTTACATTGTTAGAAGAATCAGTTGCATAAACTGTGTAATTAACAACACATCCACCTAAGCAAGTATCTGGCAATCTTGATGCATTGCTTACAAATGCAGTTGTTCCACTTAATGTAAAGTTAACTTTAACAGTTCCAGTTGTAAAGTTAATAGTTATGTTTGCTGAAATCAAAGCAGTATCATCAGTTATGTTAGCGCTTAAATTTACAACATCAAATATTCTTGGAGATGATATGTTAAGAGAAGTGTTAACAACAGGCAAAGTATTCTCTATTACTGTAATCAATGTGCTATTCTGTCTTACATTATTGCTTGTATCAGTCGCATACATAGTGAAGTTAATCACAGAACCAGCATCTGTTGTTATTTGGGTTGCATTGCTTACCTGAGCAGTTGTTCCTGACAAACTAAAGTTAATCTTAGTAATAACTCCTGAAATATTGTAGGTTATATTAGCACTCAACAACCCAGTCTCATCAGTTATGTTTCCTGTAAAGTTAATGTAATCATTCAATACAGGAGAGCTGATGTTGAATGTTGTGTTGACTATTGGGGGCGTTATATCCACCGCAGAAGATATTGTCAAACTCAAATTCACAAACTTGCTTCTATTAATATCAATACTTCTAGCAGCAGTACCATATCCAGTTATATTGACACTTATATTGTAAGGAGCAAAGCAAGTTATATTTTCATTGCTTCTTAAATCAGTGCAAGTATCAGTATTAACATTAAATGTGGCAGTTCCATTCTGAGTGTATTCTGTAATTACTTGAGTTGCAATGCCTCCAATTGCATCAGTTGTTCCATTAAAGACGTTTTTTGCGAATGAATCGTTAATGATAACCTGTGCATTTGCAATTCCAGCATTATTTGTTGAGTTAGTGACGTTAATGTCTAGGTACCATTGGACTGTAAGATTGCTGTCCTTGACATAAACTCTGGACTTGTTGAATGAAACGTTAAGTAAAGTTGTTGACATACTTTTATTCTGCAACCATACATCATAATAATAAGAAGCGCATCCGACTGAGCATGGAACAATTGTGTCATTTGTAAAGCTGTTGAAGAACGAGCCAGTATTGCTTGCTGAAGTCGTATTCAACACAATTCCTTTTGCTAATGAAGTTATTCTGTTTTTGTAAGATACAGTCCAGTTTACATCTCTATCAAGGTAAATTCCAAAAGATTCTGTAGCATTGTTAGTTGTTATGTTGTTCAAATAAATTGTGTTGTTAGTGGATTGCCCTTGGATATATATGCCATAAGCAAAATTGTTTTTTGTGGTTATGTTATTGCTGTATATACTATTGTTATTCGAGCTTGTCTTAGCAATAACCC
>JBBSVT010000083.1:0-19082 GCA_038046685.1 Nanobdellota archaeon | reverse complement strand
CATACCCATCCTCACCACTTGTTGTTATCGTATTGCTGTATATATTGTTGTTATTTGAGTTTGTCAAAGCATAAACCCCATACCCATCCTCACCACTTGTTGTTATCGTATTGCTGTATATATTGTTGTTATTCGAGCTTGTCGAAGCTAAAATCCCATACCCAAAAATACCACCGCTTGTTGTTATCGTATTGCTAGTTACATTGCTATTAGAGGCATTGCTCAAAAGATAAATCCCATAAGAAGATGATGCATTTGTTTTAATGCTGTTGTTGTATATATTCGTAAACCAAGAGTTTAAGTAAGCATAAACTCCATAAGAGTTTGATTTCCCAGCTTTGCCTGTTGAATTCTGCACAATATTACAGCTTCTTATAGTTGAATAATTAAAGCTCGAAATATTTATTCCATACCCAACAACGCTTTGTGAGTAATTAATCCAATAACCATGGCAATCTAATGTAATATTGTTTCCTAGTATATATATACAAGTTCCTGTGCTGTTTACATTACTGACTAGAGTATAATTAGTATTTGGAGTTTCCAGATTGCCGCATCCAGTTACAGGAACTTCAGAGCCGATAGTTATTATCTGCCCGCTTTGATTTAAATTGTTAGAAGTGTCGTTAACAATAGCAGTAAAGTTAATTACATTTCTAGCTCCAACAGAGATTGTAAAGTTTTGCGAGCATTGGTCATTAGTTCCAGTTGCTGTCTTGTTAAAGTATTCATTAACCCCAGTTTGGTTTATTACAAATCTGCAGAAGCTCAATCCAGTTTCATCGCTTACATTAGCAGTCATATTAACCACTTGGTTTAATACAACTGTTGATAGGTTTAGAGATGCGTTAATTCTTGGTTTTGTTGTGTCTGCTCCTTCTGTTATGCTTACTAATGTAGAGTTCTGCTTCACATTATTGCTTGTATCAGTAACAAACATAGTGAAGTTAATAACAGCAGGAGATGAAGGCAATATTGTAACATTGCTTACTTGTGCTGCAGTACCAGAAATGCTAAAGTTCAACTTAGTTACAGAACCACTTATGTTGTAAGTTATATTTGCAGAAAGTAATCCAGTTTCATCAGTCAAATTTCCTGTGAAGTTAATAACTTCATTAATAGAAGGAGAGCTTATGTTGAAGGTTGTGTTGACTATTGGGAATGTTGTGTCTGCTGTAGATATTATTGTCAAGCTAATGTTCACAAACTTGCTTCTGTTGACATCCAAGCTTCTAGAGGCGGTGTTATACCCAGTTATATTGACGCTTATATTGTAAGGCGTAAAGCAAGTTAAATTCTCAGATGTTAATGTTAATTTTAATTGATAACAACTGTCATTGCTTGCTGTCCATGCACTTCCAACAGAGCCATTCATTGTAAACTCTGTAACTATTTGAGTTGCAATGCCTCCAGTTGCATCAGTGCTTCCGTCAAATATGTTTGTTGCAAATGAATCGTTAATGACAACCTGTGCACCTGAAATTGCCGTAGCTTTAGTAGAGTTAGTCACATTTATGTTAAGATACCATTGAATTGTTATATTCTTTTTTTCTACTGGATTTAATGGAGCCAGAGGTACGAATGCGACTCTTGACTTGTTGAATGAAACATTTAGGAATGTGATGTCTGTAGCGTTGGCACTCAAAATAACATCTTGATAATTTGGAGAGCAATCGACAGAGCAAGAAATTATCGTATCATTGGTGAATGTATTATTAAATATTGGAGAAGGCGTGCCATTGATTGCGATACCAGCAACCCGTGAATCAATTATATTCCTAAAGAAAGTATTATTTCGTATACCGCTTCTTAAGTAAATGCCATACGTCCCTGAATTATTCAATGTTGTTATATTGTTTTCATATATATTATTATCGCCAGAGCCTGTTCTTAAAAAAATTCCGAAAGCTGTCCTATTAGTTGTTGTTATGGCATTGCTATACAGTTCGTTATATCTTGAGCTTGCGTCTAAAAAGATTCCGATTCCGTTATTTCCTTTAGTGGATATATTGTTGCTAAATATGCTATTATTTGAAGCAGTAGATAAGGTAATACCATTAGCACTTGACTTGAACGTTCTTATAATGTTATTGTAAATGGAATTGTTATAGACGTTAGAAAGAGAGATTCCATCATCTCCAGAATCAATAATGTTTTCATATATGGGATTCTTTTGGCTTTGACCATCAATAAAAATACCTTCAGTATTTGAATTGGTTGTTGTTATGTTATTACCATATACTGAAGTATAATTCGCGCTGGTCAAGTAAACTCCGCCTTCCGAACTGCCGGTAACGGTAATATTATTGCTATATATATAGTTTTCAAAATTTTGATTGCTCACATATACTCCATTATCACTAGACTTAATTATATTTTCGTAAACTGAGTTGTTATAATCTGCACCTGTTAAATCGACGCCAATAGTGGTTGATTTGGCAGTAATAATGATATTTTGGTATATAGAATGATTATGTCCATCTAAGTCAACGCCCGGAACAATAGCCACTTTCGAGGTAATGTTGTTTTTGTATACTCTAGTTCCATAAGTATTGCCAGTGATAGCAATTACTCCAGTATATGACCCATTAATATTATTGTCGTAAATTGAGAATTCATAAGAGTATTGATCAAGGTAAATGCCAGCTGATCTATTAGACATAATATTGTTATCATAAATTGAATTATTGGAGTTGCTAATGCTGGGACTGGTACCAAGTGAATTAATACCAATCCCAGTTGTGCCTTCGGATGTGATAGTATTATTATAAAAATTGCTGTTTTTAGTTCCCGATAATATTTGTATGCCATCACCATTAGATGCACTTGTTTTAATTGTGTTGCTGTAAACATAATTGTTGGAGCTTGCGCCAATACTCACGCCATCAGCAGAACTTTCAATAGTGTTAGAAAATACACTGATGTTACGGGTATTGCTCATAAAAACACCATTTCCACTGCCCCTAATGCTATTATTATAAACAGAGCTGTTATAGACATCTGCAATAAGATAAATTGCAGCACTGTTGTTGAATTGAATACTATTATTATATAGGGTATTAAACGACGAATTGGAACTAACATAAATTCCATAAGAAGTAGATGCTCCTGCTTTGCTTGTATCATTCTGCACAACATTACAGCTCCTAATTGCAGAATAATTAGACGTTGAAATATTTATTCCATACCCAACAACATTTTGAGAATAATTAATCCAATATCCATGACAATCGAGAGTAACATTGTTTGCAAGAACATATATGCAAGTTCCAGAGCTGTTTACATTACTAACTAAGGTATAATTAGTATTTGGAGTTTCCAGATTGCCGCATCCAGTTACAGGAACTTCAGAGCCGATAGTTATTATCTGCCCGCTTTGATTTAAATTGTTAGAAGTGTCGTTAACAATAGCAGTAAAGTTAATTACATTTCTAGCTCCAACAGAGATTGTAAAGTTTTGCGAGCATTGGTCATTAGTTCCAGTTGCTGTCTTGTTAAAGTATTCATTAACCCCAGTTTGGTTTATTACAAATCTGCAGAAGCTCAATCCAGTTTCATCGCTTACATTAGCAGTCATATTAACCACTTGGTTTAATACAACTGTTGATAGGTTTAGAGATGCGTTAATTCTTGGTTTTGTTGTGTCTGCTCCTTCTGTTATGCTTACTAATGTAGAGTTCTGCTTCACATTATTGCTTGTATCAGTAACAAACATAGTGAAGTTAATAACAGCAGGAGATGAAGGCAATATTGTAACATTGCTTACTTGTGCTGCAGTACCAGAAATGCTAAAGTTCAACTTAGTTACAGAACCACTTATGTTGTAAGTTATATTTGCAGAAAGTAATCCAGTTTCATCAGTCAAATTTCCTGTGAAGTTAATAACTTCATTAATAGAAGGAGAGCTTATGTTGAAGGTTGTGTTGACTATTGGGAATGTTGTGTCTGCTGTAGATATTATTGTCAAGCTAATGTTCACAAACTTGCTTCTGTTGACATCCAAGCTTCTAGAGGCGGTGTTATACCCAGTTATATTGACGCTTATATTGTAAGGCGTAAAGCATGTTACATTTTCATTACCTCTAACATCAGTGCAAGTATCAGTTCCAGCTGTAAATGGCACACTTCCATTCTGAGTGTATTCTGTAATTATTTGAGTTGGAATTCCTCCTGCAGTATCAGTTGTCCCGTTAAATACCTTTGTTGAGAATGAATCATTAATAAAAACCAGCGCTTCCAGAGGGGCATTGTTTGTTGAATTTGTCACATTAACGCTTAGATACCATTGAATTGTTATATTCTTTTTTTCTCTTGGAACTGAAGGCGCTCTGTCAATGAATGCAACCCTTGATTTGTTAAAGGAAACATTTAGGAAGGTAATATCTGTTACATTTGATGTCAGAACTATGTCATTATAGTTAGATGCACATCCAGTCGAGCAAGGAACTATTGTGTCGTTTGTGAAGGTGTTAAATCTTGTTGATTTGGTAGCTGTTTGACCACTTCCATTAATCAAAATAGCTATTGCCTGAGAAGTAATCTTATTCCTATTGAATGTGTTGTTATTGCTGTCATAAGCTATGTATATACCATAAGATGCAGTATTGTTTGTTGTTGTTATGTTGTTCAAATAAATTGTATTGTTAAAGGCACCATTTAACAAATAAATACCATAGTCACCTATGTTTGAGGTTGTGATATTATTGCTGTATATTGTGTTGTTATAAGAGCTAGACAGGGAAATTCCACTTGCAGTGCTTCCATTAATTATAATGATGTTGCTGTAAATTGAATTCTTGTAACCTCCAAGAAGTATAATACCATTTTGGCCAGTTATTAAATTTCTGATTATATTGTTATATACTTCATTCCTATAACCATCAATCTCTATACCATAAGCTGAGGTGCCAGTGGTTGTGATATTATTGTTGTATATGGTGTTGTTATAAGCTGTACCTTGCAAAACTATACCATTGCCACTACTCGTTATATTGTTATTGTAGGCTAAGTTATTATATGCTGAATTGAAATCTATCCCCTCACTAATGGTTAAAACATTAATGATGTTTTCATAAACCGAGTTATTATAAGAGTCTGTTGAAAGAGATACTACGTCATTGCCTAAAGCTGTCAATATGTTTTTATATATAGAATTATTATAGGCAGTCGTATCCATCCTTATTGAATTTCCAGAGAATAAAGCTGTTATATTATTGTTGTAAATCTTGTTGTCGTAAACTGTCGATGTTAAATAAACTGTAGCACTTCCTGCTCCTGCATTACTCGATATTATGTTATCATAAATATTGTTGCCGGAAGCAATTGATGTTAAGTATACCCCATATGCAGAAAACGCAGAAGAATGATTTATGAGATTGCTGTAAATAGAATTATTATATACATTTGTATCCAGGGCTATCCCATGACCTATTGGTGAAATATTATTATTATAAATGGAAGTATTAAACACTTCCTGGAGCAGGTAAATGCCAATTGGACTAACTCCATAAGTTGTTATTGTGTTATTGAATATAGTGTTAAAGCTCGAATTACGGAAAATGTAAATTGCATGGGAACTTGTTAAGGAATCTGAAGCTTCCCAAATATTGCAGCTTTTTATCGTGCTGTAATTATATCCAGAATTATTTACTCCATAGCCAACAACATTTTTTGAATAATTAATTTTATACCCATGGCAGTCTAATGTAATATTATTTCCTAGTATATATATGCATGTTCCAGAGCTGTTTACATCACTAACTAAGGTATAATTAGTGTTTGGAGAAGTTAAACTACTGCAACCGGTTATAGGAACTTGCGAGCCAACAGTTATTATCTGCTCTCTTTGATTTAGATTATTGCTTGTGTCATTGACAACAACAGTAAAGTTAATTACATTTCCAGCCCCAGCAGAGATTTCAAAGCTTTGCGAGCATTGGTCATTAGTTCCAGTTGCCGTCTTGTTAAAGTATTCATTCACTCCAGTTTGATTAATAACAAATCTGCAAAAGCTCAATCCAGTTTCATCGCTCACATTGGCTGTCATATTAACTACTTGTTTTAAGACAACTGTTGACAGGTTTAGAGATGCGTTAAGTCTTGGATTTACATTATCAATCACAGTTACAACAGTAGAGTTTTGCTTGACATTATTAGAAGTGTCAGTAGCATAGACAGTATAGTTTATAACACATCCTCCAACACAATTATCTGGAAGTCTTGATGCATTACTTACAAATGCAGTTGTGCCTGACAAACTAAAGTTAACCTTTACAGTCCCAGTTGTGAAGTTAATAGTTATATTTGCTGAAATCAAAGCAATATCATCAGTTATGTTTGCGCTTAAATTTACAACATCAAATATTCTTGGAGATGATATGTTAAGAGAAGTGTTAACAACAGGCAGCACATTATCTCTTACTGAAATTAATGTTGAATTTTGCTTGACATTATTGCTCGTATCAGTTACATACATAGTAAAGTTAAGAACAGCAGGAGCAGAAGGAAGTATAGTTACATTACTTACTTGAGTTATAGTAAGTCCACTTAAACTAAAGTTAATCTTGGTAATAACTCCTGAAATATTGTAAGTTATGTTAGCACTTAACAATCCAGTTTCATCAGTTACATTTCCAGTGAAATTAATAACTTCATTTACTGAAGGAGAGCTTATGTTGAATGTTGTGTTGACTATTGGGAATGTCATATCTCCTGTATTTATGCTATAAGTTGTGAATTGGCTTACATTAAATTTCACAAACAATCCATTTGTATCAGTTCCATTTTCAAGATAAAAGCATATATCTCCGCATGCAACGCCATCTCTGAGAATTGTATTATTAGCAATTCCTTTTATTGTCAGATTAGCACTTCCGTTCAGTCCAGTAGGAGGAGATGAGCCAGAATCTTCAGAATTAACGCTTATTAAGTTGCTTGATATATTAATTGATTTGTTTAAGTCAAAAGGAGTGCCGTAATTGCTTATCCTGTCAATAAACTGTATTCTTCCAAACTCGTTTTCTTTGATAATGAAAGGGGCAGGTGTTATGTTTGCTAATGAAATGTTTATTGTTGTGTTGTAGAAGAGTTTGATTGTGCCGTTCACCATATTACCTTGCAATGACCCATTGCTTGCATTTAGTATAGCAGTTCCAGCGTATAATTCTTTAGCAATTAATGTTATGTTGCCAGAAACATTGCCAGTTACTGATGCTTGAGTTAGAAGGTACAATGTTTCAGTTGCGTTGATGAAGATTGAGCCGCCATTTCTATCACTGCAGAATCCGATAGCTCCTCTATCAGCCCTTATTGTTGCTATTTCTGCATTAATTGCGCTGATGAAAACAGAACCGCCAGAGCCTCTTATGCCTTGGGTACTATCACAAAGAGTGCTCCTACCATTACCGCCTCTCGCATTTATTGTACCAGAAATATTAACCAAAGTAGCATTAAGCTTAATAGTTCCACCACTGCCACCAGAAAAAATACTACCACTATTTCTAACATAATCACTGCTTGCACTTATTTCTGAATTAGCTCCAACATATATCTTGGATGAATTTATTATTATTATACCGCCAGTTCCTGACTTATGACCAGATACAGTGCTAACTGCAGAACCTCCATCACTTGAAATATTTCCATTGCTTAAGTTAAGAACATCAACAATAATTGTGAAGTTATCTCCACTGTTGCAAGTTCCGCTAAAGCATATATCTGCATCAGCATTTAGCCTTGCTCTATCTTCTGATGTAAAATTCTTGCCCCTTAAATTTACAACATAATTATTTGGAACTCTAATGTTTTTGCTCATCTTACATGTTTTACTAAAGTCAGAATCAAATATAGTACCATTGTTGCATGGACTAAACGTATCATTAACCCAGATTTGTCCATCTCTGCCACTTCTATCACGATTTAATTCACAATACCCAATAGCACCTTTCTCTACATTAATCAAGCCTGTGTTAACAATTTCAACTGCAGTTATGTTTACAATACCACCATCTCCTCTTCTTCCTTGGACGCTATCACAAACATTGTTCCTACCATTACCGCCTCTCGCATTTATTGTACCAGAAATATTAACCAAAGTAGCATTAAGCTTAATAGTTCCACCACTGCCACCAGAAAAAATACTACCACTATTTCTAACATAATCACTGCTTGAGTCTATTCTTGAGTTTTCGCCAATATAGATTTTAGAAGCATTTATTGTTATTGAGCTACCATTTCCAGATGTATGACCAGTTGCACTAAAAGTACCACCTCCATTACTGCTTATATTTCCACTACTTAAATTAAGAACATCAACAATAATTGTGAAGTTGTCTCCTGAAGCACAAGTCCCAGTGCTACACTCATCACCATCAGCATTTAGCCTTGCACCATCTCCTAAAGTAAAGTTCTTTCTGCTTAAATCAATTACATAATTACTTGAAACTCTTATGCCTTTGCTTATCTTACACGTTTTGCTAAAGTCAGAATCAAATATAGTACCATTATTACAAGGACTGAATGTGTCATTAACCCATATTTGCCCGTCTCTGCCATCAGTTAAAATAACACTACCACAATTCCCAATAGCACCTTTCTCTACATTAATCAAGCCTGTATTAATTATTTCAATTGCAGTTATATTAACTATGCCGCCATCTCCTCTTCTGCCTTCGCTGCTACCACAAGCATCGTTCTCTGCATTACCGCCTCTTGCATTAATAGTGCCACTTATATTTACTAAAGTAGCATTAAGCTTAATAGTTCCACCACTGCCACCCATAAAAGTATTAGCATTATTTCTAACATAATCACTGCTTGCGCTTATTTCTGAATTAACTCCAATATAAATCTTAGAGGCATTTATTGTTATTGAGCTACCATTTCCAGATGTATGACCAGTTGCAGTGCCAAAAGTACCACCTCCATTACTGCTTATATTTCCACTACTTAAATTAAGAACATCAACAATAATTGTGAAGTTGTCTCCTGAAGCACAAGTCCCAGTGCTACACTCATCACCATCAGCATTTAGCCTTGCACCATCTCCTAAAGTAAAGTTCTTTCTGCTTAAATCAATTACATAATTACTTGAAACTCTTATGCCTTTGCTTATCTTACACGTTTTGCTAAAGTCAGAATCAAATATAGTACCATTATTACAAGGACTGAATGTGTCATTAACCCATATTTGCCCGTCTCTGCCATCAGTTAAAATAACACTACCACAATTCCCAATAGCACCTTTCTCTACATTAATCAAGCCTGTATTAATTATTTCAATTGCAGTTATATTAACTATGCCGCCATCTCCTCTTCTGCCTTCATCACTATCACAAATGTCGGTCTCAGCAGTACCACCTCTTGCATTTATTGTGCCACTTATATTAACTAAAGTTGCATTAAGATTTATAGTTCCACCATCACCACCATAAAAAGCATTAGCAGAACTTCTGAGATAATCACTGCTTGCACTTATTTCTGAATTAGCTCCAATATAAATCTTGGAAGCATTTATTGTTATTATTCCTCCATCTCCTGAGATATGACTAGCTGCACTTCCAAATGTAGAACCACCATTACTTGAAATATTGCCATTGCTTAAATTGAGTACATCAACAATAATTGTGAAGTTATTTCCAGAAGCACAGGTTCCAGTGTTGCAAATATTTGCATCTCCATTTAACCTTGCTCCATCAGATAAAATATAATTCTTTACGTCGAAATTTATAATATAATAATTTGGAACTCTTATGCCTTTGCTCATTACACATTTTTTGCTGTCAGAATTAAATATAGTACCATTGTTACAAGGACTAAAAGTGTTATTAACCCATATTTGACCGTCTAGACCATCAGATAAAATAATAGCTTCACAATACCCAATAACACCTTTCTCTACATTAATCAAGCCTGTGTTAACAATTTCAATTGATGTTATATTAACTATGCCGCCATCTCCTCTTCGGTTGTCACTACCACAGGTATCTTTATCACCATTACCTCCTCTTGCATTTATTGTACCACTTATATTAACCAAAGTGCCATTAAGATTTATAGTTCCACCATCTCCACCCAAAAAAGCACTAGTGATATTTCTGATATAATCACTGCTTGCACTTATTTCTGAATTAGCTCCAATATAAATCTTGGAAGCATTTATTGTTATTATTCCTCCAGTTCCAGATTGATGAGTACCTGCATTGCCAGTTGTTTTGCCACCATCTGCTATTATTCTCCCACTTACATTAATAGTGTTGGCTATAATTGTTAAATTCCCACCATTAGCGCAATTTCCAGTATTGCACGAAGTGGCATTCAAGAATATCCCCCCTCCATTATCAATCGTTAAATTTCCAGTTAAATTAATTGTAAACGGAATGCTTGTGCTGTTAATTATCTTCCCGCTTCCGTTGATTATTACATTATTTGCGCTTAAAATATTATCAGTTTCGTTGACATAATGAGTTCTGTTAATCCAGCAGATTGTCTGCAAGTTGCCCCCGTCGCAAATTCCCACAACAGGAGTGACTTCTACAGTTATCAAAGTAGAATTCTGCCTTACATTATTGCTTGTATCAGTCGCATACATAGTAAAATTAATCACAGAGCCAACATCAGTTGTGATTTGAGTTGCATTGCTAACCTGAGCCACAGTAAGACCAGTTAAGGAAAAGTTTATTTTAGTTAACTCGCCAGACATATTATAAGTTATATTTGCACTCAATAGTCCAGTCTCATCAGTTATGTTGCCTGTGAAGTTAATGACATCATTCAATACAGGAGATGTAATGTTGAATGTTGTGTTGACAATTGGGAATGTTGTTTCAGTTGGCGCAGCATAATGCACTGTAACATTATACAATTCAGGGCTTAATGTAGTGTTGTCTCTTTCGAAGTTTGCCTGGTATTGAATGTATCTGTTATTTGTTAATGAAGTTAAGCCTGTCAATGTTGAATTTGTTGCATTTACAGTAAATGATTCTCCTGAGCAAGAACTATCATCACAGCTTCTTACGCTTATATTCAATCTATTTGCTCCTCTTTTGTATAAATTCATTATTTCTGCTGAAGATAAGCTTCTGTTCCAGATTGCAACTTCGTCGATTGAGCCGTTGAAATAGAAAATTGAAGTACTTCGACGCAAGACACCGATGTTAGTGTTATCAAGAGCGGCTGCAGTTGGGGTGATACTTGTTGTATCTATTCCCTCCGACCCACCGTCGATATATGCTCGACGCTCGGTGGATGAGATGAATACAACACAAGCGTGATGCCACATTCCTACTGTGTAACCAGTTGATGTTTTTGCTGTAGTTGATGTACTAGCATCCTTGACTTCTGCATACACTTTGTTGCTATCACTAGGCACAATAGTAAAATCAAAATGATTGCCCGTTGAGTCAACGTCCGCAATACTGAATATTGTTTGAGCCCCTGCTCCACCATTATTCTTAAACTGTGCACATATAGATAAAGGAGTTGTTTTGAGTATAGTTCCACTATCGACCTGTACTCTGTCATCACTCCCATCAAACTGTCCAGCACCTCCACCAAACTTATAATTTGTTTTATTAATAGTTGCTCCATTCAAAAATGTTCCATTATTTGCATTAGCAGTTGCTCTTTCACTATTAACATAAACACTAAAATCAACTGTTTTATTATTTAATCCTGCTTCTAAAGTTGCTTCTCCAAAAGCGCTTTCATTATTAAAATGCCACAATCCAACCAATCCAGAAGTGTTTACTGAAATATTTGGATATGAGCCAAATGAATATTTAATTGAAGTTGCGCTGTCTCCTGCTGTGTTGTGGGCAATAATGTCATTGGCGATAAAGTTATGAGTGTTTTCAATGTTCAAGTCATAGACGTGCTGTTTGTCGAGGGGTTTGATTGAAGTGATTTTTTCGAAGAACATATCTGATTCAACAACATTTAAATACTCATTTTCTCTTTCTTTGCTTGGTGATGATAAAATGGCAAATGTGTCTGTATCAGTCCCAGAAGATATTAAACAAATAATGGATGAATTTAAAGGCGTAGATTGGTCCAGAGTAGCTAAACTAGCAATATCAAAGAAAGCTAAAGAATTAGCATTTTTGAAGTATTTTGCATCTGAAAGCGAGCTAACCGAGCAAGATATACTGAAATTTGGCAGAGACGTTAATAAAGCTGTTTCTAAGAAATACAGAGAGCTGATGTGAATGCTATTAGTAGTTGATGCTACTGAACTATTTTCTGCGGCGATTAAAGAAGGTAAAACGGCAGAAATATTAGTGTCTGATAAAGTTGATTTAATTACTCCAGAATTTGTCTTCTCTGAATTCAAAGACCATAAAGATGAAATATCGTCAAAAACACATAGGTCATCAGAAGATTTTGTTAAATTTTTGACTGTATTAGAAGATAAAATAGAGGTGATACCTAGTTTAGACCTTGCCCCATTTTTAGAAGATGCAGATGCTATATGTCCAGACCCAGAAGATATACAATATTTTGCTGCCGCATTCAAATATAACTGCGCAATTTGGTCGGAAGATAAAGAGCTAAAAAACCAATCACGTATTAAAGTATATTCGACTTCTGATTTAGTTAAAGAGCTTGGATTGTGAGGCACAGCAATCTCCATCTCTTTTTTTAGTTCAGAAACTTCAATCCATCTTGTGCAATAACCTTTTTGCTCAAATTCATCAATACTTACATCATTATTTAAATTACTTATGTAGTTTATATTTTCATCTTTTTTATTCCAATAACTCTTACTATATTTATCACATTCATCCTTACTGTACAACTTAACCAAATAAGGATGATTGCTTGTTGTATTGACAGCCCTTCCACTTTCTGTTGTTAGCTCATAAACTGTCTTGTTGCCCATGTCAACCAATTCATTGACTCTGTTGGCAACAATCTTGCCAGTTTTCTCATCAAGAGACTGCACATACTCTCCTGCTTCAATATCCTTAATCTTCTTCTTAGAACCATTTGTCATAGTAATTAAAGAATCCTCAGCAACGCATCTTCCAATCTCTTCTCCATAGTAAGCCCCTTCAGTCCATGAAATATTCTTGAAGCTCTGGGTTGTTCCCAAGTCAAAGATTCTTGATAAGAAACTTCCATTGCTTGATGCAGTTAGCATAACAGCATTAATTGTTGAATTAATCAAAGTATTGTTGAAAATATCCTGTAAAGTGTCATACTGTGTTCTTGTTGTTGTGTTGACCAAAGAAGTGAAGTTTATTGATTCAGTTGTGTAATAATCAATCGTTACATTATTAACAATCGCTTTAACACCATAAGCACTTTCATTTGAATAAGTTATATTGTATTGGAAATATCTTCCTGTTGCTGATAAATTTAAGTCTTGCTGTTTTCTTCCGTCTGTGCTGTTTTGAATTAATTTGTATGTTTCTCCTGCACATAAGCTATCATCACATACTCTTGCGCTTACATTCATTCTGTAAGCCCCTCTTTTGTAAATATTATTTATTTCCCTCAACAATAATGTTCTGTTCCAAAAAGCTATTTCATCGAGAAAACCGTCTAAAGCTTGAGTTGCATCAAAACATCCTCCTACACAATCTTGCTCCTGTCCTATTATTAATCCGCCTTCCGATATGTTGAGCGGAGCATCTATGACAGTATTTGTACCAACGCTTACACCATCCTGAACAACTCTGCCTTCAGTTCCCGACCTTCTGTAAGCAATATGATGCCAATTTTGGTCATTTAATCTGACAGTAAATGTAACTACGGCTCCTTCGTGATATACCGACATTGCTGTTCCGCTTGAAAAAATCAAAAAGGAATTATCATTTGTTGATGTTGTTCTATCTAATACCCCAGATATTATGCCTTCACTATTTGTTATATCCCTCTTTTTTATCCAAAAAGTTACTGTAAAGTTAGACATATTTTTTAGTGCTGTATATGGAACAGATATGTAATCAAACATATCACCATGAAATTCCAAGCCCTTGCCAAATTTTCCAGAAACATTT
The DNA here is from genome assembly GCA_038046685.1 of Nanobdellota archaeon. Lineage (GTDB taxonomy): Archaea > Nanobdellota > Nanobdellia > Woesearchaeales > GW2011-AR4. The sequence goes on along the minus strand of JBBSVT010000083.1, from coordinate 5,082 downwards.
GTGGGAGTAGCACTTCTGCTTGAATTTAGTTGGTATGGACTATAATCAATTAGTTTAGTTCCAGCTAAATAAGCTATTTCATCTCCCGACAATGACCTGTTCCATATTCCAAACTCGTCAATCGAGCCATTAAAATTATCGCTTAATCCTCCTGAGCATCCAGAATCAACATCAATGCCTATGAAGGCATCGCAATAGCCAAAATTCATTTCAGTTGAATCTATTGAGATATTAGACGGATTTCCGTTCACATAAATTATTACTTTGTTATTTTCCCTTGTACCCGCAAAATGAAACCAAGTGTCATTTTGCACAATAACATTTGAAAAGTATTGTATATTTCTAATCATCATGAACGGCTGGTTTTTTGGACTGCTAGTCCCACCACCCATACCCATTAAAAACTCATTATCTCCTGAAACATCACCCGGAATCATAAACATAACAGGTTGTTTCGTATCTTTATTTGTATATGCCCACATAGCGAATGTAAAATTATTTTTAGGCATTGTTTTGTTTGCTCTTGAGATATTTAGGTATACGTTGCTTCCATCAAAAAACATGCTTTTATTGATTTTGCTTTTTGTGGAGTTATAGACAGGGCATAAAGTACAGGTTGCATTATTATGAGCAGATGTCCTCTCGCTGTTCAATTCTACACTGAAATCTTTGACAAGCGTATCATTTTCACCAGTTCCATTATTAAAATGATACATTGCAATTAATCCGGAAAGAAAGTCAAAAGTGCTGTCAATCTCCTTTTCTGATTCTTCACTTGATTCATTGTTTAAATGCAGTAATAACCTTAGGTCAGTTGTGTTTATGCCTTCAAACATGCCTTCAGTTGAATCATTTTGATGCCTGTTTATTTCTATTCCATAACCGGCTTCTGTAACAATTGTTATATTGCTCCAGTTGGATGCAGAACCAGCATCGAAGATTTGTGATGCAAAATGACCGTCTTTGTCATTGCTTGAAATGTTCGCTCCTGTTCCTGTTCCTATTACTGTAAAATTATCCATAGTTCCAGCATTCCAGTTTGTGTCTGTATCGTCTATAAAACTTGGGTCTAAGTCAAATAAATTAAAGAACTCAATTATCCAGTTCTTTCCCTGTTTAATAAAAGAATGGCTTATCTCTCTTTCTTTTTTTACTGTTTTATTGACTAATCTGTAATCAAATTCAATGCAGTCCTCTCCAGAGCTTAAAACGCAGAAGCTTTCATTTACTTCTTGTATTGTTGTGTCAAATAAATTAACATCTTTTCCGAATATATCTGAAAAGTCAAGAAATCTTTTAAGCTGTTTATCTTGAATTTGACCTATTTCGTTTTTAATTTGCTTTGTCTGTCCTGTTAAGTTTCTTTCAAGCATAAAGGGATTTGACTCTCTTTTCTTGTATTCAGACGAGCTGTTTATCGCAAAAAATATTTTTTTATCAAATGTTTTGCCTGATTTTTCCGGCCTCTTCGCTTTTAGCTCATTTTCTACATCTTTCTCGTTAAACACAAATCCAAATTTGCGCGTATCTTTTGCAATGTCCTTGTAAGCCATTGTTAATTTTTCTCCGTCAAATTCCGCGTAATAGCTGATGTTTGTTTTTTCGCCGTCATCAAAATGGTATTCCAAAGAATTATTGAGCTCAGTTTCAGCTGTTATTACGGCTGCCACAGTAATGGAAAACACGTTGGAAACAGCCAAGCTGTCGTTCTTCTTTGCAGTTATATAAGCAAATCCGACTCCAACAAATCCGGCATCTGGAATAACTGTTGCTATTCCACTGTTAAATACAATGCTTATATTATCAGGTTTGTAGTACGTAAAAATGGTTTCTTTGTCAATATTATAAATATACTGGCTTAAATCAATTGCTGTTTGTGAGTTTGCAGCTATTGTCAAATTAGGAATTTCGCTTATTAATTCCAAACCGCTTATGTTTACATCTCCCTCGACAAAAGCTGGATCTTCTGCAGTCAATGTCAGGTTGTAAGCCTGTCCCGGCTTTAGGCTTTTGAGCTTTTCCCAGGAGCCAAAGCATATCTCTCTCTCATAATCCCACTGCCTGCATTTGTACAATGAATTTGCCGTTGAGCTTGAAGTCAAGACAGCTTTTTCAAATTCCAATTGCTCAAGGTCAACTGCATACTTCTTTTTAACAGCAACATTAGGTATGGTAATTTCATTACCAACCTTATCAAAGCCTATCTTGGCAGTAACTGGCTTTGTGATATTCACATTTTCAATTATTAATTTATGGATAATGCCATCTTTTGGCAGCACCTCAATATCATAGTAGTCAGGATCCACAAATCCTTCAGTGTCCTTGACTAATTCAGAGTCTTTGTATAAGTTATAAGTTCCAGAGACTGCGCCTCGGTCATCTTTAACTGACAGGCTCAAAAATACCTTGCTGAGCTGCTCAACAATGGAATACGTAAGGGCATCAAGATTCAAAATTGCCCCATCTATTTCGAAGATTAAGGTGTAGTTGGACTCGTTAAAATCAGACAATATGCACGTTCCGACACAAACATTTTCGAAGTCTATTGATGCGAAATAATAATTAGCGCTTAGGTTTTGCCACAGCGAATTGTAAATTTCCGCATAGGGCTTGTCATCCCTTTTTCCATAGTCAACATAAGCGATTTGGGCGCTTACAATGTTATTTAAATTTGCCCCGTACTGCCCGTAAGTGGAGTAAAACGGCTCATTCCACTTGTCCCTTGTCGGGGCCAGTCCAATAAATCCGCAGCATTTGACGCCTCCATAGCAAAAGCTGGTGCTTTTCCCCTCGTCAACAGCGTAAACCTCCCATTTTGTGCACAGATTGCTTTCATCAACATCCCAGCTGAATAATGAATTTTCAACTGTTAAATCTACAACTCCAGTTGTCGGCTCGTAGCCATTGTCATCTCTGTCGTATGTTGTTCCTAATTTATACTGCAGACTGATTGTAATGCCCTTTTCAGGCACGATTAAATTCACTTCCTTGCTTGTTGACTTGTCGCCGTCAGATGCTGTAAATTCAATTGCTGCAGTGAAGTTGCTTTCTATAGGAATTAGAGTAACTAGATTGTTTTCAACTGTAGCCAATATCTTTTCGGGTGTTGTTGATGCGAAAGTCAATGAATCATTGTTGTCGTCATAGAAATAGCTGTTTAGGTCAATCAGTGTCTTGCCGTTGATAACAAACTCATTAACATCAGATTTCCATACAGGCGGAACATTCTGCCCTTTATCCTTTTTGGGCTGCTCTATCGGTTTTTCTTCTTCTTTGGTTTTTTTAGACTTGCTTTCTTTAGTATCTTGTGAAGTTTCATTCACAATAGCTTCATTTTCTGCTGCTGTCGCATTTTCAGAAGCATTGCCAATTGGTTCGCTTATGCTTTGGCTGCCGTTTAAGGATTCATTTGCAATGCCTTCTTCAACCGCAAATCCTGTAAAGACTGATTTGTCATAATTCACCAAAGTGAATATGCTCATTATTACAACTATTGCCATCGCATATGTCAATGCGTACTTATGAATTATTTCCCTAATCATTTTCTCTTTTTTTTTGCCCTTTGGTAGACTGTCCAAATTGTTCTGTCGTCTCTATTCAACAGCAAAGCAATTTTGTGGTATTGCAGTCCAAAAGTATCTTTCAAGTAAGCCACAACATTCTCAAGAACACTTAGGTTTCTGTCCTTCAGGATTGAAACAGGAATGGAATAAGGAGAGAGAGCCTCAGCAAACTTTGCTGCGAGCTTTTTCTTTGCGTTTCTGTATGTTACTGCCAAGGCAATTTCATTTCTATTGGTCAAGGCTCCTATCTGCTTGAAGCTGAGCAATAAATTTTCCCTCAAATACTTTACAATTGTCTCTAAAGAGCCAAGATAATCATTGCTGAAAACAGAAATGGGGACTTTTACTTCTTCTTTAACTGGAACTTTCAGCAGTTTATTTGTTAATTTAATAATCTCTTCAGAGCTTATTCCTTGTTTTTGGAGATATTCAAATACAGCTGTAAGCCTTTTTTCAAATACCTCCAATCCCTTTTTTTGTCTCATATACTATATAAGTTAAAATACATATTATTTAAGTACTATATATCTCATATAAGTAAATTAATATATTATTTAAGTATTCTACATCTCCTTTAAGTCTTAATGAATGTTATATAAGTTAAAATACATATTATTTAAGTACTATATATCTCATATAAGTAAATTAATATATTATTTAAGTATTCTACATCTCCTTTAAGTCTTAATGAATGTTATATAAGTTAAAATACATATTATTTAAGTGTTATTTATATTAAATAAGTTTTAATAAATATTATATCAGTATCCAACTTTAATTGTTAATATTATATAAGTATAATTATATAATATATAGGTAAACAAGAGACGGAACCGCTTTTTTTTACTCATCAAAATTATGCTCCTGAGCACTAAACCCCGGAGATTTGCAGCTGAGAATTAGCTAGTATGTGCTCTGCAAATCGCAATTTAGCGTCATGTTTAAGCTATTTATATCATGTAAGTAATAATATTTGGAATTAATACTAACTGTCATCATTAAACTATACTATGTAAGTAAGTACTATTTAAAGCTTTCTGTTTTTAGTTATTTAGCATCATGAAGTATATTTTGTATAATAAATCATCTTTAAAAAATTTCAATCTGTGCCTTCGGCACAAACTCTTGTGCTCGGGCTCGCTGTCTGCCAGTGACATGCGAGAGCTCGCTCAACGAGGTCTCGCTCGCTCATTCACCCGCTCGCCCTCGCCTATTCATCGAAAATTTGAAAAATTTTCGAGTGCCATCGAAAATGCTTTGCATTTATCGAGGTATTCATTGTCATATTCCGAGGCGAAAATTTATTGGTAGTAAAATTTTCGTCGAGTGTAACTTATGTCGCGAAGCGACGGATTGAAATTTAATTTCATGATGCTAAATAATAACTGTTTTTACAATCCGAATGTCGTCAGAACAGGCAACAAGATAAGCAAAAAATAAAAAATGCAATAACGGTCAAATAACCGGCAAAGTCAAGTTATGTGTGCTGACTTCCTTTTGTTAAAGTGATAGAACCATA
>JBBSVT010000082.1:0-4997 GCA_038046685.1 Nanobdellota archaeon | reverse complement strand
GTTTTTCTTTGATTTATAAAGAAGCAGAAATGTAAACCAATTACGTGACTAAACAATTTTAATTTAGCATCATGAAGTTAAATTTCAATTCGTCGCTTCGCGACATAAGTTACACTCGGCGAAAATCTTGCTACCATTGATTTTTGCCTCAAAATTTATTTAATGCATAAATAGGCGAGGAGTTGCTCAATGGCAGAAGAGCAACGACGAGCACTAAATTATGCCGAAGGCTGATTGAAATCCTAAAAATTAATTATACAAAAAGTGCTTCAAGATACCAAAGTGTTACTATTTTTATGTTTCGCAGTTTAGTTGTCCTTGCACACAAGGTTCATGCAAAGATTTTTTAAGTAGCTGTCACCAATCTCTATAATTTGTACCTAGGGGATCATTGCACATTGTATATGCTCCTACCTATGTACATGAAGTATTATGCTATTCATCCCAAAAGCCGCTGTTGTGGGTTTCTAGCTTACAAAGTAACACTGGCACCATATATGAAAGGTCTTGTCATTACCTCAAGAGGCATTGAAGATACGGCATCTAAAGACATAAAGGAGATTATAAACGCTAATTGCAAAATTTGCGATGGGTGTGTTGTCTTCGATTTAAACAACCTTGAAGACTTATGCTCATTATGCTACAAGTGCCAGTCTGTTGACAGGGTGATGTATCTAATTGGCGATTTCGAGTTTGAGAATTTCTTTGAGGATTTTAGGAGATTCTTTGATAAAATTGAATTTGATGGATGGATAAGCGAACATAAAAAATTCAAAGTTGAATGCATAAAGGCAGCTGCTTATGAGATTAGCAGCGTTGATGTGGAAAGGGAATCTGCCGGGCTTATCTTAAAAAAAAATAAGAATAAAAAAGTAGATGCTAAAAGTTACGATATTATTTTTTTGGTGTATATTGTCGATAATAAATGCTATATAGGGGTTGATTTTTCAGGATTCGAGCTTAACAAAAGGGACTACAAGATTTATCTTCATCCAAATTCTTTAAGGGGCACAATCGCTTATGCACTGGTAAGGGAAGGGGGTTTTGAAGAAAGAGATGTTATGCTCGATCCATTTTCAAGAGACGGCGTTATCCCAATAGAGGCTGCGTTGTATGCAAATGACTGCCCGGTTAACTACTATAAAAAGGACAGTTTTGCCTTTCTTAAATTAAAAATTGGTATTCAATTTGAAAAATTTTTTAGCGATATAGACGGGAAGATAAAAAAAACTAAAACTAGCATATTTGGCTATGATCACTTGTTTAAATATGTTGATTACTCAAGAAAAAACGCAAAAATTGCTGGAGTTGAAAAACAGATTAATTTCAGCAGAGTTGAACTGGACTGGCTTGATATTAAATTTGGAAAAGGGGATGTGGCTAAAATCATCACAAGTCTGCCAATATCGAAGAGTGCCAATCTAGACAAGATATATACCGAGTTTTTTTATCAGTGCGAATACATCTTAAGGAAAAATGGCACGCTCGCCTTGATATCAAGATTGCCTGAATACACACAAAAACATGCAGAAAAGCATAATTTTATTATCTCAAAAGAAAAAGGTGTTTGGAGCGGTTCACAATTGTTAAAGATAATGATATTTAAAAGGAAAAATATATAAACCTAGTTAATCAATTTAACGAAGATGAAAAAAGTGAGGCCCACCAGTGTTTTTGAGAAATTGCTCTTGATTGTGGGATTTCTAGTTCTGATTATTGGTTATTTTTTTATCAACAGAGTTTTTATTGCAGAGGGCTATAAAATAAGCTGGGGTTTTTTGCAGACAATTTTCCTGTGGCTCTTGATGGTGATATTTATCATTCTGCTTGCTATTGGCGAAGATATAAAGGAAGGTATTTTGCTGGAGCAGCTTGATGAAATTAGGCAGCTTAAAGAAGCGATATTAAATAGGAAAAACAGATAATTTTATATACATACTTTCGATACTGTTCATTACGCAGGGTTAGTACTTAGCTTCGGTTGCTATAAGCGATGTGCATATTGTGACTGAGGAAAGTCCACCCACCTACGGCAGCGACATGCGAGTGAGCTTAGTTCATGAAGCGAACTCGCTCACAGGTCACTCCGTTAACATTTTGGGAGACATTCAGCCTTGCTGAAGTTTCCCATAGTAGCCACTCGCGGAAGCGAGCTCTAGCAATAGAAGGCAACCACTCAGAAACGAGACCGCTGTGATCAAGGATGATGTTGCGAAGGCATCGTGATGGTGCTAAGCTAACCAACTGACGTTTTCACAAGCATGGATGAAACGGTGAGCCCTGGCTGGTGCAAGTCCGCGATGCTAAATTTCAGCGGCATGATGGTGAACTAGCTTCACTCTATAACAAACCGCAGAAATTTAGGAATTCCAGTACGCTTAGTTTAATGCTAAGGTGGCCATCGCAGTTTCATACTGCATTAGGGGCCTAACAAAAGGTGGCTTATTCTAACCCTGCAATTTACTTATAGTTAAAATAAATTAAATTCAAATAAAATGGCACAAGACAAGATTTCAATGCCGTCTGGAATGGGTGGCTTAGTCAGATATTTTGATGAGTACCAAAGTAAGATAAAGTTCAAGCCAGGCCATATAATTGTGCTGTGTGTTATTGTTATTTTAATTATGCTCTTTCTGTATACTTATGGCAATATATTGCTTGGCATATAAGGTGGGATTATGTTTCCGGGAATAAGCCAGAAAGAGATGCAAAAAGCAATGAAAAGGCTTGGGGTAACCCAAGAGGAGATTGATGCTGAAGAAGTTATAATTAAAACACCGCTCAAGAATTTGGTAATTAAGAACCCTCATGTCAGCAAAGTCAATATGATGGGCCAGGAAACTATTCAGGTTATCGGAGATGTAATTGAAGTTGACAAAAACGAGGCAATCCGGATAAGCGAGGAAGACATGAAAACTGTAGTAGAACAAACAGGCTGCACAAAAGAAGAGGCTCGAGAAGCTTTAGCTGAATGCAATGGAAATTTGGCCGAAGCCATATTAACATTACAAAATAAATAATTCTCTATTGATGCTGTATGGAAGATTCATTTGACAAAGCTGTCCAGGAATTAAAGAGGGTCGACCATTTATTCTGGGTAAGTCTAAAATATACCAGAACGGTTGATGTTATTAAAAATGTAATTGAAAGGCTGATTAATTGCGTCGGCTTTGGCCTGGAAGCGGTGCTTAAATACGCTAAAGAAAAAAAACTGACAACAAGCATACCAACAAATGCAGGTTTAAGATGCGATTTGCTCAAAAAAACATTTCCAGATAATTTAGAATTAAATGAGTATATCAACTTTTATTTAAGGTTGAGAAAATTAAGCATGGCAGAGTACACAAGAAGAGAGGAATTCAGAAGGCATGTGACAATGGTTGCAACTATTGATAAAGGAGAGGTTGTTGAAGTCAGTATAGATTCATTAAAACAAGATTACGAAAAAACAAGAAAGTTTATTGGTTTTGTAAAAAGAATTATTTATGAGGAGAAGGAAGAGTATTAAATGCGCAACCTAATAGAGCGGCTTAAGAAAAAAGGATGGGGCAAAAAAGATATATCAAAGGCAGTGGATATTATAAGAAATGCAAAGCAAAATAAGCCTCAGGAGATTAGATTTCTTGAAAAACACATTTATTGGACTTTGCTGATTTTAATTGTCGTTGCAAATTTTGCAGTTTCTGTTGCGTCGATTCCAATTTTAATGGCAATGAAAGGGATGCTACTTTATGCTGTAATCCTTTTGCTGGGCATTATTTTTGGATTGCTTTTTGAGCTTTTAATAAGAAGCATGGAGCACCTGGAAAAAAAGCATCACATATTCTTGGCAATTTTAATACCGCTGATTGCGCTCGTAAACGTTTTTGTTATCACAAATATATCCAATAGCGTGATTAGAAACTTAAATTTAGCAAATACCCATAATTCAATGATTATTGGAATAGTTTATGCTGTTTCTTTTGTTTTACCTTATTTAATCTCCAGGTTTGTGTTGAAAATAGGATATTATGCAAGAGGGTAGCTATTTTCTCTTGAAATCCATTGAGCATGAGTTAATGCAGAATCTTTTGCCTGTTCCTGTCGGACCGTCATCAAAAAGGTGCCCAAGATGACCGCTGCATTTCTTACAGGTTACCTCTATTCTTACCATTCCGTGTGATAAGTCTGTCTTTAGTTCTATATTTTCCATGTTCTTTGGCTTGTCAAAGCTTGGCCATCCTGTTCCAGAGTCAAACTTTGCATCTGAAGCAAAAAGTTCAGCTCCGCAACCTGCACAAACATAATCGCCTTTTTCTTTGTTAAGGAGAAGTTTGCCTGTAAAGGGAATTTCAGTTCCCTTTCCCCTCAAGATATTATACTGCTCAGGCGTAAGTTTTTTCTTCCATTCTTGCTCTGATTCTGTCGATGATTGCTTCATTTTGTTAAAAGGGCGGCAAGGGAGAATCGAACTCCCGCCAGGCGGGAACTGCATATGGATATATATTCCACAGCCGCCTATTCTACCATTAAACTATTGCCACCGTATATCATTAGAGATGAGTAGGGATTTTAAAGGTTATGGATTTAATTTCAATAAAATTTAAATTATAATGAGCACCCTATTTATTATCTTTTTGAGGCAACCTGGGAGGTGATACACGCTTAGGTGTGTACTACCTACAAGAATCTTCGGATTCAAAAATCCAGGCCTAGGCAAAAGGAGTCATTATTTAGCATCATAAAGTTAAAATTCAATCTGTCGCTTCGCGACATAAGTTACACTCGGCAAAAATCTTGCTACCATTGATTTTTGCCTCAAAATTTATTTAATGCATAAATAGGCGAGGAGTTGCTCAATGGCAGAAGAGCAACGACGAGCACTAAATTATGCCGAAGGCTGATTGAAATCCTAAAAATTAATTATGCAAAATGTGCTTCAAGATACTAAAGTAGTCAAAGGCGAGTTTTTCGAATAAATAGTTAAAAATATATATTCCAGTTCTAAGAATAATAGT
>JBBSVT010000081.1:0-46965 GCA_038046685.1 Nanobdellota archaeon | reverse complement strand
CATTTAAAGTGCCGTTTTCTACAGTAACTCCTGCTCCGCTAATAAAGAAAGCTGCAATGAAGAATAGAGCTAACGCTATGGTTAATTTTAAGCTTGAGGTGAAGTAATAGAGTTTTGATATTTTATTTATGCTATATTGTTTTATATTTTTTATTCCCATTTTATTTATTCTTTTCATTCTTTATTCACCTCAAATTAACTTAATTTAATTTTATAATTAGCATTAAGGATTTCCATTCTGTGTTAAAGTTCCCTTCGTGAATATATATCCAGATTCATTAATATTAGTTTTAAACTCTCCATTCCATTTAAACCTAAATTCATTTTTATTCATATCGATTGGGATTGTTGCTTGATTCTCAAACAAAGTACCGTCAATATACATTGAGCCATTATTTTCTATGATTAAGACGTCACTCAAATTATTTCTTATCTTAAATGCGAAGTTATTTGTAGCTTGGTAGTTAGAGTTTTGTTCTAAAGTGCCTTTAATGACAATATTCCCTTGGTCGCCAAACCATGCCATGTTACCGCCTGTATTATTTTTTATAGTAAATTTATTTTGGTCGTGAAGTATTGCAAATGTTTCCGTTGTATCATTACCAGTATTAATTCCATCAGTTGCTAAGATTTTTATTTTATATTGATTGGAATTAATGAACTTGGTTGAATTAATCGTTAATGTAGTGTTTGGGTAATCTATTTCTAAAGTTGAGAATGTAGCTCCATTATCGCTTGATGTTAGAATTGCATAATTAATTGTATCATTGTCTAAGTCGGAGGCGTTCCATGTAATTGTGAAAGTTTTGTCGAATATTTGATTATTTGTTGGAGAGGTTATGTTAACTATTGGTGTATTTATTGTTCTATTTACTTCCGATTTAACTATATTATTCTCCTTCGCCTTGACTCCTTTATCGTTAGAAGAAAAATTCATTACAACTATAAAATAACTTACATTGGTTTCAATTGTGCTACCATTAAAACCTATATCTAAAAAGGAAGGAGTAAAATTGATTTTTGAACTGGTTATACCACTATTATCTATAATCTCTACTGAATAATTACCACTAGTATTTGTTTCTTGTTGTGTTATTTCTGCATTTTCTATTATGTAGGATGGAAATAAGTTTATAGTTCCTGTAGCTTTGTTTATAATGCCATTAATTATCAAAGCATGCTGTGCTATTAGTGGTGTTGTCAAGAATTTAGTAAATAGATGAATATAGCTTTCATTTGAAATCCATGTCTTATCTTGATAATTGCTCCCCATAAGGTTTGTCATATTTATGAAGTCGTTAGAACTATTCCACGGAACTAACTTGCCCAATGTAGTTGTTGGACATCCTTGAGGTTCACAATCAGTATCTAAAATGTTATTATCATCAACATCTCCATTTGGGCAGGGAAAGAGGATTGGAATATCTTGCTCGGCCCAATAACTAGCATCATGCTCATCACATAGACCAAAAGTATGCCCTATTTCATGAGCGGCTATTTGCCTCATTTCTCTAGCTTCTACTAAACCACTGGGTAAGGTTATAGCACCTAATGAAGTAAACGCTAAACCTAATGCATCAGGTTTATTGGTAAAATCGCTAAACCAGTCTTTTGGTACCACACCAATAGTTCTTGTTTTTGTACCTAAAATAGCAGAAAATTTTGCTATATTAAAAAGAAGACGACTTAAATTGGTTCTTTCTGCTTGTGTGCTTACGTAATGATTACCAGTACTAAAGAATAAATTGTCGTCTGAAACGGGGTAAGTTCTATTAAAGAATTTAACAAATTCATTAACATTATTATTAAAATTACCTGGAATATCTATTGGTATAAATGTCAAATTCAACTTTTGTGTTTGAAATACATTAATACTAATATTTTTTACATTATTAGATGGATTACTGTCTGTTAAACTATATGCATTAATTAGATTTATTATAATTAACACAATTATTACAAAAACAGATTTATTTATTTTTGGCGTCATTTTTCTTAAATATATGTAAAACAAGGTGAATTATACAAGATAAAATATATAAATGTACAATTTCTAATATAAACAAAATAATCTCAGGAAAAATTTTCTCAAATAATTGATTATTTATCACTAGTAAGAATTTATATATGTAATATACATTCCCAGATTGGGTACACGAACTGCCAAAACAACTTAGTCTATTCAAAAATGTGACGAATAATGTGATTAAAATTAAAATAAAAAAGATAATAATCTTCCATTTATTAGGTCTAATAAACTCAATTAAAAATTTAACTGTTTTCTTTTCTTTTCTATTTTTCATCCTACTTTTACCTCAGCTTTTATACTTCTTGTCCCGGTTTCTGTCGGTTTAAAACTAAAATCAAAAGTCTGATTTTTTGAAACATTAATTGATTTAGTAACACTATCTTCAGGATAAATACTTAATAAACTACCATCTAGTGTAGCATTTACTGTCGCATTTGCATTTAAAGGCCCATTATTCCTTACAACAACCCTTACAATTCCAGATTTGTCCTTAACCATGGTTACATCTTTAACAACTTGAATTGGTATAACTTCGAGAATTTGTAAATCTGCAGAAGGTGCAGTGCTGAATATCATGGTTTTGCCGGTTATGGTGGAAACTATATCAAGCAAGCCATCTTCATTGAAGTCAACAACCACCTGATGAAACCTTCCCGGAGAAGGATATTCAATTCCGGTTAAATTATAGAGAATATGGGTTGAGTTGGAGCAGTTTATAATTGAGTTGGTTACAGCGCCATTTTCGTACCTGCTTATAGTAAGCAACAGCTCACTTAATCCATCGCCGTTAAAGTCAGCAGCAACCATGCTTTGTGCGCTTTTAATGAAGGAATCTTCACTCACACCTAGAACATTCTCGGTATGGGAACTTTCATTCAAAAGAGGGCTCATCCAAGACATTTCATAACTGCTACCTGGGAAACTTCCAGAACCCTCTCCAGTAGCGAATTGAACGCTAAGCGCTGGCTCTTGAGGAAGCTCAGGGGTTCCGGCAAAATTGCATCTTGACAGCACAGGAAGCGTAGTAAAATCCCTATTATTGCTTGTTCCCTTTTGCAATATCCTGCTGCCATTGGCATCATATACAAACAAAAATGGATTATTTGTCTCTACAGTAAAGGTTATGTCAAGCCTGCCATCTAAATTATTATACTTATGTATGAAAGGAGGTATTACGTTCAGTCCAGTATTTATTGTTTCGTGCCCATTGTTACTGAATCCATTATTGGTGGCATTAGCAGCAATGTCATAGACTATTACATTTGCAGTTGAGTCATTTCTGATATAAGTAAACACTGCATCCAAACCACCATCTTGGTGCAAATCTGCTATAGCAGGGACTTTCTTGACTACCTTTGAAAGGAATGGAGCAAGAAGAATGTTATTAAATGCGGTGTAAGTCCTATTGGAAACATCAACTCGGTAGATTGTATTGTTATTGTCCATAAAAAGACAGTAATCAGTTCCATTGGCTGTTGCGCATCTTACCCCTGCCTGTTTTCCATAAATTTCAGTTCCAAAACTAAAATTAAAGCTTACATTATGGGTTGATTCATTAAACTTAATTTCATAGAAATAACTGTTTGAGTCAATATTATTCTTGACGACAGCATAGTACTTATTCTTAAAAACAGTTGGCTGTCCCAACAATGTGGAATTAATAATATCATATCTTCTGATGACTGACGCGCTAGTCAGATTAATAAGGAAAAGCCTGTAATCTGACGAATTCCAAATTAATGCCTCTTTTAATGAATCCCCTACAAAATTGCCAACCATTATTTCTTGATCTTGGCCTAAGGTAAGATTTGTATTGGTCCATTTATACCCTATATTAGTTCCATTTGGAACATGGTGGCTTGCATTATAGCTTCCGCCGAACTCAAGCCATTCATGGGCATATGTTAAAGTTAGAAATAAAATTACAAATAACGGAATAAACATTGTTTTGTTATTCACTAATCCACCCCTTAGTTCATATCATTCTTGTGACTTATATTTAAGACTTTCCATTTTCCCGTCAAGAACCACCGTCTGAGCTCCTTTTAGTCGCTTGATTGTGGCATGGACTTAGGCGGCTATGAAAGCTTGGAACCTGGGAAATTGCTACAAGTGGAGATGTCTTTGAATTTTGCCGTGAAGGAGGGATTGATGATAGACCTCTTTCAAACGACAGGCAAATAATGGCTATTGTGAAACAGGTCGAATTAGCTGCAAATGTCAGATTTATAGATTCTCTTGAGGATAGATTAGTAAAGATAACAATTCAGCCTTGACATTTTTACCAGCACTATTTTTATATCTTTATTTGATTTTTCGCGCATCAAAAAGCTTAATATAGTTTGCTCCGTTTCTTATCCTCATGGGGCCATTATTCAGTTTGAAAAACCAAACAGCGTGGATTACCGGCGGAAAAAGAATAGGCAAAAAAGTTGCTGAAGTTTTGGCAGAAAATGGAGCGAATTTAGTAATAAGTTATAAAGATTCTAGACAAGAAGCAGAAGACACTTTTAAAAAGGTCAAAAAACTAGGCATTAAGGCACTGTTATTGGAAGTGGATGTTTCTGACAAGATTAGTGTTGAAAACGCACTTGAAAAAATAAAAAAAACATTTAAAAAAATTGATGTTTTGGTTTTATTGGCTTCTATTTTCGAGCAAAAAGAATTTGCATCATTGAATGAAGATGATTTTAGGAAAAATTTTGATGTTCATGTCCTAGGAACTTTTTTGCCAATTAAATGTTGCCTGAATTTGATGCCAAAGGGAAGCCATATAATTACGATTTCTGAAAGTGAAACAGCAAGCACGAAATATGTACGCTACGTTCCGTATTTTGTGGCAAAAGGCGCAATACTTTACTTAACAAAAGCCTTAGCTTCAGAATTTGGAAGTAAGGGAATATTTATCAACACGGTAACGCCTGGGCCAATACTAAAGCCTGAGGGGATGAAAAACGAAGATTGGTTAAAAATAAGAAAAGAATCGATAGTTGATTTTCCGGTCGACGACGACAGGGCAGTTGAGGAGTTTGCAAAGCTTGTTTTATATTTGTCAACAACAAATTCGACTGGAGGCGTTTACCCGTTGGATATGGGGCAGATGTGAGATTTATTTTTTAGTGCTCTTTTTTTAAAAATAATTTTTAATGTCATGTTAGAATGATTTTAATTCCTTCTTTATCTTTTGTTAATGTCCCATGCTTTCCAGCAGAAATATTGTATTCATCTGCAATATCGCTTGGAATTCTTACAGCAATGCTATTTCCCCATTTAGCAAATGTTATATCCTTGGCATGTCTTAATTTTCTGTATTATTACTTTTAATGAGTAGTAAAAAACGAAAGATTTATAAACACAGTAATCACTTTAAAAAACATGGCGATGCCAAATAGCATTGACGGACTTATGGAAACTAAGGCAAATGAATTACCAAAGGATATTCACTTTGACCTTTTAAGGGGAATATATCAAGGCAATACACGTTCTCTTATTATTGATCCATTTGGTGACAAAGAATTACTTGATTTTTTATTGAGAGTGCGACCTTTTTATTTTTCTACTCGAGATTCAGGTGATTCTAGACTTCCAACTGCAGTAGTAGCAGAATATGTACATGATAATGTTGTTACATCGAGACAAGTTGCTGACCGGATTCATGATGAATACCAAAGGAGAGAAGAAATCCCGCCTTTAGGAAAATTCATCAAAGGTGCTGAATGCAGAGAAAAAAATTTGATTGTGCATTTAGCTTTAGCTCAATTAGGATATCCATCTATTGTTGTTGGTGGTTGGGCAAGACTTCCAAAGGAGAGTGGCCTTCATAAATGGGTTGAAGTTCCAATTACACATGAAGTTGTTGATGCTGTACTTGGAGAAGCAATGCCAAAGAAGGAGTATTATGATAAGTTTCATGTTGATTTATTTTATTTAGGTAATAAACTTCCAACTGTTTATGCAAGACCACATCATAAAATTTGGGGATGGGCTATTTCCAGAAATAACTTTGAATTTAGAAGACCAGATTGAGTTTCTTGATTTAAAACGTTGTTTACTTAAATTCCTTCACAATCCAAACTTAACCTTTTTCTCCTCGATATTTCTCAATACTTTTTCCAATAAATCATTGACTTTAACGCCAAAATAAACCTTGTTGTCCAATGTTCGTACTGCAATGGTTTCGTTTTTTTCTTCTTTTTCCCCAACGGTTAAAATTAATGGGATTTTTTCAGCTTGGGCTTCCCTTACTTTATAGCCAACACTTTCGGTTCTTGCATCGACCTCAACCCTTAGATTATTCTTATTAAACTCTTCTTTAATTTTATTTGCATAATCTTCAAACCTGTCTGCAACAGTTAAAATCTTTATTTGCACAGGCGCGAGCCAAAGTGGAAGCTTGCCGGCATAATGCTCAACTAAAATTCCGATAAATCTCTCAATACTGCCAAGCAATGCGCGATGAATCATTACAACCATGTGCTTTGTGTTGTCAGCTCCAACATAAGTTGCATCGAACCGTTCCGGCAGCTGAAAATCAAGCTGAATAGTTGCAAGCTGCCAGGTTCTTCCTAAAGCATCTTTGATGTGCAGGTCTATTTTTGGCCCGTAAAACGCGCCCTCTCCGTGCTTTATTTCATATTTCACATCTTTCTTCTCAAGGGATTTTTTTAAAGAACTCTCTGCCATGTTCCAATCTTCCAAGTTTCCCATAAATTTTTCCGGCCTTGTGCTTAACTCAACTTTATACTCAAAATCAAATACCTCTTTGTAGATACGATTAGTAAAGTCAAGAACTCTAAGTATTTCGTCTTCAATCTGCTCCGGCGCCAAAAATATGTGGCTGTCATCCTGAGACATTTTCCTTACTCTTGTCAAACCAGCCAAAGTCCCCGACAGCTCGTTTCTGTGCAAAGGTGCAAAATCCGCAATTCTTAATGGAAGCTCCTTGTAGCTTCTGGACTTAGATTTATAAATCAAAACATGAGAAGGGCAATTCATTGGCTTTAATGAATATTCTTTTCCTTCCGATTGGAGAGTAAACATATGCTCTCTGAAATGCTCCCAATGCCCTGATGTCACCCATAATGATTTTTCATACAATAAAGGGGTAATTACTTCCTGATATCCTCTTTTTTTGTACTCATCCCGAATGAAATTTAACAGTAAATTGTAGATAACAGTCCCTTTCGGATAAAAAAAAGGGGCTCCTGGACTTTCCTCGATAAAGCCAAACCACTCAAGCTCTTTGCCGATTTTTCTATGGTCCCTCTTCTCTGCTTCCCCTAATAGTTTAAAGTGCTCTTCCATCAATTTCTTGTCGGGAAAGCTTATGCCATAAATTCTTTGCAGTTGCGTATTTTTCGGATCGGCTTTCCAATATGCAGCAGAAATTTTTGTAAGCTTAAATGCCGTAACCTTTCCAGTATTTGGAATATGAGGGCCTCTGCATAAGTCAATAAATTCGCCTTGCCTGTAAGCGCTTGTAGCTTCTTTGAACTCTTCAATAAGCTCAATTTTGTAAGGGTTATCTTTGAAAATCCTTTTTGCCTCATTAATGCTTAAATCCAATCTCTCAACTTTGTGATCATTCTTTGCAATTTCATGCATTCTCTGCTCTATTCTTCCCAAGTCTTCTTGAGTGAAATGATGTGCTATGTCAAAATCATAATAAAAGCCTTCTTCGACAACTGGGCCTATTGTAGGCATTGCATCTGGAAACAGCTCTACAACAGCATGGGCAAGAAGGTGTGCAGTGCTGTGCCTGAAAACTTCAATTCCTTCCTTGTCTTTATGTGTTATAATTTGAATGCTTGCATCCTCGTTTATTGGCACAAACAAGTCCTTAAGCTTTCCATTTAGGTTCGCAACTAAGGCATCTTCACCGAGTTTTCTGCCTATATCAGAAGCTATTTCACCTGCTGTGATACCTTTTTTGTATTCCCTTATGCTTCCGTCCGGCAAAGTTATTTTGATTTTTAGCATTTTTATTGATGAATTTTCATGCGATTTATATATTTTATCGCATCTAAGACTGAAGAAAAGCAAATTTTTAGAACAATGAAATAGGCTAAGCTGTTGTTGTGGTTGCAGAAAAAGTAGCCGAGACAGAATTGCAGAGTATATTTGCCGATTGAGATATCAAGCTTGCCATAGGGCAGGGAAAAAAGCATCTTTTAATTAAGACTTATTCTTAAGGAAACATTGCCAAGATGGTCTTTTACACTTCACCAGTATGCTTGCATGTCTTAAATCCAGACATCCTTTTCATCACTAAACAAATTAACAGTTTCTTTTTTCTTGTACTTTATTTTCTTTTTTGGAATTTCTTTTATGGTAAGAAAAATCAAAGTCTGGAAGGTTAAGATCTAAATTATCACTCCCCCCCACACGGCTGTCATAATTTCTTTTTGTTCCAAAAAACCAAAAAATTTATAAATATTACTTTTAATAATTCTAAAAATAGTAAGAATTTAACTATTTTTATTAAAAATATTAAATTAATAATCATGGACGCAAAGTTTATAGGCAAGGCAAAATTGACAAAACAAGGGCAGTTAACGCTGCCTCAGGAAGCAAGAAAAGACTTAAAAATAGATGCAAAATCAGAGGTTTACTGGTACGAATTCAACGGAATATTGATTTTAGTCAAAGATATAGTAAATCCTAAGCAATTGGTAAATTTTGCATTCAGCAAAAAGAGGAATAAATAAAATGGTAATCTTGCCTTTTCAAAGGCCATTTGGCTTGTGGGCGTTAATTGCCGTTGCCATATTCATAATTCTTTATTTAAGGCGGCCAAAACCGCAGGAAAAAGTGATACCGTCGCTAATGTTTATCATGCGGGATACTAAAAGGTCAAAACAATACGCATTCTTTCAGAAATTAATGACAAACCTGCTGTTTTTGATTCAGTTCCTGTCGATTTTTGGGCTGTCATTGGTCGCGGCAGCGCCATTTGTAACATTAAAATACGATGTGACGTTAGAGAATACTGTAGTTATCTTGGATGTAAGCGCATCTATGCACGCAAAAGAAAAAGGGGTTTCTAGGTTTGACATGGCATTGGAGCGCGGAAAAAAAGTGCTGAGCGGAAGAAACAGCATAATCATGGCCGAAAGCACCCCCTTAATTGTTTTGGAAAATGAAAACACCGATATTGCATTGGACGTGCTCTCAAAAATAAGGGCAAGAGCTACCGCCACAAATTTGGGAGATGCGTTGCTTCTTGCAAAGGATATTCTGGGAGACAAGCCTGGCAGAATTATCGTTCTTAGCGATTTTATTTCTACAGAAGGCCCTGACATAGAAGTTGTCAAAGCAACCCTGCTGTCAGAAGACAAATTAGTGGATTTTATTGACCAATCGAACAAGGCGAAGAACACGGGCATTATAAGATTGGAAGTCTCAAAATACAACACAAAGGTTTATGTTAAGAACTTCGACAATGAGCCGAGGCAGGTTACTATAAAGGTGATGAAAGACAACCAAGCGATTACACAGACAAAAATCACAATAGCCCCAAATTCAATTGAAAACTTCATTTTTGACACACCATCTGGGATTTCAAGAGTCGAGCTTGAGCCAAAAGATGACTTGGAAGTTGATGATGTTGCTTATATTGCGACTCCGCCAAAAATAAAGAACTCAGTTTTGCTCATAACCAATGAAAAATCAAGCAATCTTGAGCTGGCGCTAAGATCTGCAAAGGATATCGAATTAAATATTGTCAATCCTCCTGTATTGACAATAAACACAAAGAAAGAGAGGATAGATCCGTATAAACATGATGTCCTAATTGTGCACAAAATCAACAATATCAACAAGCGAGACGGGATTGTGCCAGGGACTTTTGAGGATATTGAGGAATACGTCGAAAAAGGCGGAAATTTAATTATTGGGGCCCAAGATGATTTGAAGGAAATAAACATGAAGGATTTGCCAGTAGTTGAGCTAGTGAACAAGATTAACAAGCCGACAAAAGTATGCGTCGAGACAATAAACCAAATAACGAAGCAGTTTGAAAAGGAAAGATGCTTCACCGCTTCTTCCTCTTATTTTGGAGCCAGTGCGAAAAAGGGCGCAATTACTTTTGCTTCTGCTGACGACAAAAATCCCCTGATTGTCTATGGCGAAAAGAAAAAGGGAAAAGTCGCTTATTATGGAATATTAGATGAAACAAGCGACTTTAAAACATTGCCTTCCTATCCAATATTCTGGAACACATTGATAAATTTCATGGTTGGAACAGAGGACATAAAAGACTTCAATTATAAAACAGGGAGGATAACCACAATTAAGGAGCAAAGAGTCAAAACTCCCTCATCAGTTCTGACAACCTCTAAACTTTTGATGGATGAAGTCGGCATATACGAGTTTGATAATAAGAAATTCGCAGTAAATCTTCTTGATGAGAAGGAATCTAATGTGGGCCTTGCGTCAAAGGTTGAGAGCCGGAAAGAGCGGGAGAAATTGCTAGAAAGAGAGAGCAAAGAGCATGAGCTTAATCTTGAAACAACCATTTTGATTACGGCATTTTTACTTATGCTGACTGAATTTTTTTACATTAAGATAAGAGGTGACTTATGAGCTTCATAATCCCCGACTATACAAAGATTTATTGCATATCAAAATATTGCGTTAGGTACTCATACGCCCTTCTTGCCATCATTCCTGTTTTATTGCTTGTATTCTGGTTGACAAGAAAGACTTTTGTGAAATTTGGCAATCGTCTGGAGCTTGAGTCTTACTTGAAATCAAAAAAAACTGACAGGTGGATTGTGCTTGCGCTGAGGAGTCTTGCTTTTGTTTTTTTGCTGATGGCGATTTCCTCTCCTTTTTTGCTTGAAAGCAGAACGGTCCCGGGAAATCCCCGTTTGACAATTCTTGTGGACAATTCAAGCTCGATGGTTCTTTACAACCCCGAGATCGCGTATGAGCTGTACAAAAAATTAGAAGGCACTATGCCTGTAAGCATAAGGACAATAGCCAATGGAGAGCATTCAACGATCGGCAATGGAATCTTGAACAACATTGAAGGCAACGATAATGTTATGGTGATAAGTGACGGCGTAAACAATGAGGGCAAACTCCTTGGCGATATTATGCTCTTTGCAACAAATATAAACTCTTCAGTCAGCACATTAAAAATGGAAGCGACGCATAATGATGTGGGACTTACAATTGACGGCCCGCCAGATCTAATTAAAGACACAGAAGGCGACTTTGTTGTAAAGGTTTCTGTCGTTGGCAAGGAGATACCCTACACGCTGCAAGTCACATCTGATGAAACAAACCTGATTTTAGAGGAGCAAGCCCGCTCGTCCAAAACATTCACATTTTCAAGGAAATTTCCAGAAGGGGAGTACCATAAGCTTACTGCAAAGCTCTTGGATGTTGGAAAAGACGACTACTTTGAAAATAACAATATTTTTTACAAGAGCGTTAAGATAGTCCCAAGGCCAAAGATCCTTTATGTAACAGAGAAAAACTCGCCCATGGCCCGGGAGCTAAATAAGATTTATGAGCTGGATACAAAAAATTCTGTGCCAGTGGACTTGTCAAGCTATACATCTGTAATCTTTAATGATATTCGGGCATCAAAAATAAATCCATACATGGACATCCTAAGCGACTATGTTTCGGATGGGAACGGCTTGATATTCTTAGGAGGTGAAAACTCTTTTGACAGAGGGGGCTACAAAGGAACTTTGCTTGAGACATTGCTTCCGATAAAAATTGGCGCTGGAGAAGAGCAGAATAAGAGCGACATAAATGTTGCGGTTGTAATCGACATTTCACAAGGGACAGAAGACTATGTGGCTGTTGAAAAAGCGCTGGCTTTAAGCGTTATTGACAGCCTAAGCGAGAAAAACAACGTGGGAGCTGTCGCATTTAACACCCAGGCTTACCAAATTGCCGAGGTCAAGCCGCTGAAGGAGCATAAGAAAGAGCTAAAAGAAAAGATTTCACGCTTAAAGTTTGACGGCCAATCTTACTTTAACCTTGGCATTGAAGGTGGGTTTAAGCTGTTAAGCAGCATGGGTGGAAGCAAAAATATCATATTCATAAGCGACGGCAAAACAACCTACCAGAAATTAAGGGATGACACCATGGACACTGTCAGAAGAGTCAATGCTCTCGGAGTCAAAGTTTTTGTTGTTGGCGTTGGAACTGAAACAGACACTCTCGCATTGGAAAACAATCTCTTCCTTGCAAATCTGGCTGCGCTGGGTGAAGGGATATATTACAAAACAGATGCCTCAAACAAGTTGAAGGTGCAGTTTGCCGACAAGGATGAAACAAAAGGGGAAGAGTTTTATAACACTCTAGTCCCAATTGACACAACTCATTTCATAACTCTTGCGCTTGACGATATGCATGCAACAATTTCAGGATACAATTATGCTGTGCCAAAACCGGCAGCAAGAATGCTTGTTTCAACTCAAAAAAACATTCCAATACTGGTAGTTTGGCGGTTTGGCCTTGGAAGAGTTGTCACGATAACAACTGATGACGGATTAAAATGGGCAGGGGATTTATTGAACAAGAAAAATTCAAAATTGCTGACAAAAAGCATTAACTGGGCTATTGGCGACCTGGGAAGAAAAAAATCTTATGATGTTACAATTAGGGACACTGTGCTTGGAAAGCCGACAAATGTTAATGTGGTTAGCAGGGAAATGCCCCAATCTCAAGGTTTGGCCTTTGCTAAAATCGACACTAACCTGTACTCATCTGTTTACACTGCCTCAAAAACTGGCTACATCGAAGTTTTAGGGGCAACTTTCGCTGTAAATTACAACGATGAATATGCAAACTTAGGCGTTAACCCGGAGTTTACAAATTTAGTGGACAAATCAGGAGGCAAAGTGTTTGAGCCGGATGACACCAAAGGCATACTGGAATTTATTAGGGCAAAATCGAAAAGAATAAAAATTGATTCAACAGACTACAGGTGGCCATTTGCTATCATTGCTCTAGCATTGTTTTTAAGCGAGATAGCGATAAGAAGGTACAGGGAGAATTTGCAGAGTGAATGAAAAAATTGAAAAATCGATTCACATACATTACATAAAAAGATTTTATGATAAAAAACCTAAAATCAATTTTGGCATCTTGAAGAATAAACATGATAAATAAAAATAAAGTATTTCAGAGCAAGAATATAATCATATTTTGTGTTATACTAATAATTATTTTTATTCTAGTTATTTTGAATTTACGTAAATGTTTCGATTGTGGTTATGATCCAACAGCATTTCCACGTACAATAGATCTTAATAATAGTAAAAATGCTTTAAGACAATTGTTATACTCAGATAAAATAATATCTTTGTATCCTAGCGAGTATACAATAGACAAAAATAAGTATTATTTCTTGGCATATGCCATTAAAAATATTAATACTAAGGAACTATATTATGCTATCAGGATTGACCCTATGGATGGAGGGGGTGGAACAACTAGGGAAATAAATTTTAACAAATGGTTTAGTATTAACAAAAAGGAATATAAATTGGAAAGTTCTAGCGCTATCCCAGATTTTATAAAATTCAAAATTCCTGAATATATAAATGCAGACAGGTACTTTTTTACACTTAGTATAATAGATGTTAAGTCTAAATCAACAAATAACGTTTATGCGCAACATAAATTTACAATCATTGTAAATGAATAAAAATGAAGGATATGCACAAAACAAAAATACAATAACGATTGAACATTAACTAAAATAAAAAATACATTAAAATAAAATGCAAAGCCAAAAGGAAATTGTAGGAATTTTGGAAAAAGAATTACCTTATCTTAGAAGTAACTATAATGTAAAAAGATTGGGTTTGTTTGGGTCGATTGCAAAATATAAGCAAAAAAAAGGTAGTGATGTTGATATTATTATAGAATTTAAAACCCCCATAGGTCTCGAGTTTATAGAACTTGTTGACTACATTGAAAGATTAGTTGGAAGGAAAGTAGACATACTAACAAATGAAGGTATTAAAGGTATAAGAATAAAAAAAGTTGCAGAAGATATTAAAAGGAGTGTGCTATATGTCAAAGAGAGGAGATACAGAACTAATTAGCGATATTAAAGAAGCCATAGGAAGAATAAAAGCATATCTAAAGAAAACTAGCTACAAGTATTTCTTACAAGATATAAAAACACAAGATGCTGTAGTTCGCAATATTGAAATTATAGGAGAAGCTGCAAAGAATATTTCGGATAATTTAAAAAAAGAATATGGCAATATTCCTTGGAAGAAATTAGCAGGAATACGAGACAGACTTATTCATAACTATTTCGGCGTCAATTATGATATTGTTTGGATTATAGCTAAAGAAGAGCTGCCAGAAATCTTGTCTCAAATAAATAAAATTAATAAAGAATAATTGTTAAAAAAGAAACATAAAACTAAAATGTCATTCATGAAAAAAGACGTGAATCTTGGATTGCTTCTTCTGATAGTTGCAGCCTTGCTTATGTTCAGCGGATTTACAGTTTATTATCAAACCACTTTCAAGAATGTTTCAAAAAGCTTTGAGATAAAGCTTAAGGAGCTTGAAAATGTAGGCCAGGAACTCGAGTCAAAAAGAGACCAACTTAATGAGACAAGTATACAGCTTCAGCTTAGGAAACAAAAAGAAGAGGATTTAAGCAAAAAATTTACAGATGTAAGGAGTGATAGAGACCAGCTTGAGGCTGATAAGAAAAAGCTGGAACTGGATTTGTCAAGCACGAAAAGCCAGCTGTCAGCCGCCAGCGCCGAGTTGAGCGCCACAAAAACCCAGTTAGCGGCACAGGTTCAGCTTGGGCAGGAATTAAACAGGCAGGTATTAAACTTGAAATCGGACGTTGCAAGCTTCAAGAGCCAGATTGACTCTTTAAAAGCTAAGGTTGATTGCCTAAAAAATAATCCAGATGCTACCGAGGGAAGCTGCTGATGAAGCAATTTTCAAATGTTGTCAGGGAAATCAACAGGACCTTAAATGAGCTCATGCTATTTGAAAATATAGTAAACACTACATTGGTTTTCTTAGTTTTCTACCTTATTCTTTCGATTGTTGATTTTTATCCGCTGTATGCGCTAATGCCGGCTTTACTATACCTTGGTTTTTATTCTTACATAAGATTTAAGGTGTATAAGCCGCTAATTGTGGAAAGCAAGTATTCTCCTCTCAGGGAAAAATTGAGAACAGCTGCAGACAACATAAATCTGAGCAACCCTGTTGTTGAAGAGCTTGAATATGAGGTTTCCAGGGAAATGAAAAATGTCGGTCTGTCATTGTTCATCAATCCAAAAATACTATCCTACAAAATATTTGCAGCGATGCTCCTTTCGTTTATGATAATATTTGCCACTACCATGAACTTAAAGCTTTTGGAGTTTGCAAAGCAAAAAGTCCCTGATATCTTCGACACAAAAAACCTTAAAGGCGTGGGAAATTTTGCAGCGGTGAAGCTTGAAACAACTGAGGACATCTACGGCAAAGAGGATGTCGCAAAGCTCGGCGACAAAGAATTAAACATCAGGATAAAACCTGTGGACTTCAAAATAAACGTCAAGGAAGAAGGCGATGCCCAGCAGCAGAAGTTTGAAGCAACATTTCCAAAAGAGCTTGCTGTGAAGGAATCCTCCGCTTACGAGGAAAACATCCCTCAAGAACAGCAGGAATTAGTTAAGAATTATTTCAAGAAGTTGGCTGAAGGGTAAGATGAATTTAAACGGGAATGGCATAAAACATGAAAATCAGTAAAATACTTAAAAATGCCTTCTGAGGGAGTAAGTATTACTGCTTTGCCTACAGCTGACTTGGACAATTTAAGAGGATAATGAAATGTACTCATTAATTTTGAAAAATAACAAGATTTTATTAATTTTTTTAATGATATCTTTCTTTAATATCATTTCAATTAATGCACAAATTAATTCAAACCTTCGATTAACAATGAGCACTAATTCTTTGACTTATAGAGTAGGAGATACTTTAAATTTGAATTATGATGTTAAGAATCTTGGAGACGAGATTAAAGCTAGACTCGAAGTCAAGGTCAAATTTCCAGATAACAATAAATGTGACTTAACTGGTAATAATGAATGTGACTTAACTCCTTCAATAGTGTTATCTTGGAATAATGATTATTGTTGCGGAGACCCAAAAATTAGGATAGGCAATCTATGTGAAGAAGGAAGATATTTTATGAATTATAAGACAGACACTTACTGTTGTAAAAAGCCAGCAAAAGTTCCAGCACCTTTGCCAAAGTGCCATTATACTGATGAAATTAGTATCCCTCCAAATAATCCACCAAACCCAACAGCATGGACAAGCACATTATTCACTTATACTTTTAGACAAGAGCATAATTTGCCAGATGGAGAATATTCAATAACTACACGATTAAAAAATGAGAATGGTGAGGATATTGTAACTCCGAGTGTGGTTGGGTTTGGGAAAAGAGGAATAGGTAGAATTGATAAGTTACCTCCAGTCTCAACTTCTAGCATTTTAGGAAATTCAGCGATAAATGATATTTTAACTGGCAAACGTCAATCTATTGACATAAAAGATATTTTCCCTTACCCTGATTCTACAACTTCAGGCAATACCACATCAACAGCATTTCTTGTTTATGGAGTACTTCGTGTAACAGACCCAACTGTTGAGTTAGAAGGTCTATTTTTTAGACATGGTATAGAGACATATTTATCAAAATGGCAACGGAAATATGGAATTCAAGAGTCTGGTGTTATAGATAGTCAAACTTTGAATAAAGCCATTTCACTTCTGTCTCAAAGGGAAAGAGAGTATAAGATAAATGCAGATGATTTTCGAAAATATATTAGGGATAATAGTATTCGTTATGTAATAAAAAACGATCATTCAGAAGATGTTTTTGCTAATTACTTCTTAACCGAAGAAGGAGAATGGTATATTAAATATGTACCAATTGACCATTTTCTTAGCATAAATAACCGACCCTCTGATAGTTCTGTGGGTATTGATGTAGGTATACCATTCCAACAACGATTAGATGATTTTGTAGGAAAAACTCCTGCATTCATTTGGAGGGATATAGATCTTAACTATAAAAAAACTATAATTCACGAATTAGGACATAATGTAGATATTTTTCTTCTAAAAGGAACGAATAACAAACATGATGAAAGATGGTCACCAGTAAATGTAGGTAATCCAAGTAACCCAATAATTATCACTACATCAATAGATGACCCTTCTGTAAATTTCTATGAAATTAGCTGGATAAACACAGACAACACCAAAACAATTACATCGGCAAAAGAAACATTAAAGAAAAAATATAAATTCATGAAAGATAGTGTTTTTAAAGGTCAAGAATACAATACCAATTTTGGACTTGAAAGGTTAAACACTTTCCGATCAGATGTACTCGGAAGACCACAAGCTTATGAGGAGGCTATTAATCAAGGATTTGTATCCACTTATGCTGCAACCTATCCTGAAGAAGATTTTGCAGAAACTTATGTATGGTATATATTAAATGGTTTAGAGTTTAGAAGAATTATTGAAGGTTCCTAAAATCTTAATTTTAAAATAAACATCACTTTATCGTTTTTAGAGTAACTCGAAAAACGATTTTAATCAAAACATATTTATAGTACTTATGACTATTAATTTACAGTCCGAAAGAGATGATACTATGTATTGGAAGGAAATTAGGAGGACAGAACATTTTGACGAGTATCATAAGGGAACTTTAGCTTGGAGTGATATTGTACGTTTAATTTTGTATGTTATAAATGTAAAAAGAAAATAAAGGTGAGCAAATATGAAATGCCCAAAATGTGATTCGGAATTTAAAAAAATAAAAGTAAAAATCCAAGATGCAGATAGTCTTGTGACTAGTTATCAATGCGGCAAATGTGGTCACTTTGACTTTGAAGAAAAATCCATCAATAAAGCTATTAATGAAGTTAAAGCGAAAGAAGCACCTTTAAAGATAAGGCAGAAAATAATAAAACTTTCTCATGATAGATTAGGCATGTATATTAACAGAGATGTAGCTAGAAGCCTTAACCTTAAAGGTGGAGAAGAAGTTTATGTATCTGTACCGGATAAAAAACATCTTGTGGTTGATATAACAAATTAAGAGTCTGGAAATATGGTGGAACTATGCCTATAATATGGCAAGTTATGATGTAGGAATAATAAGAACTCAATAATAAAACAAACACAGCCATAATCAGTTTCAAAGGAACAGGCAACAAAATTTATAGTTAATTATTTAAATTAATATGCTTTATTCAATTTGTGATTTAACATGAAACAAGCAAAGAAGAAAGACGAGAGTGACTATGAATATGAAATTTATGTAGATGAGAAACTTGTATGGCACGGATTAAATCCTGAAAAGATGTACAAAAAAATAATAAATGGTAATCCTAAGAAAAAAGTATCAATAGCATGGAAACCAAAAGAGGGGATACTAATTGCCTTTATTTAAATACCAAGAAGAAAAAAGTTCCTTATTCGGAATCATTAAAAGACCGCTAGTTGAATTAGATATTTATTCTAAAAAGCTAGATAAATGGGTGCCTTTTAAAAGAGTCTTAGCAGACACAGGCGCGGATATTTGCTTGCTACCAAGGTTTATGGGTAATCTGTTAGTAGAGGAAGTGTCAACGGGGATTTATAAGAAAATTAGAGGAATAGTACCGAATACTTATCTTAATGGATTTATTCACGATTTAAGAATAAGAATAGGAAATAAAGAATTTAGTGCTCCTGTCTTTATCGCTGATTCTGAAGATGTAACTCCAATTTTTGGAAGAGCTAAAGCTATGGATTTATTTAAAGCGTGTTTTGATGGAGGTATACCTACTATTGAAGAGATGTAAAACAACAAAATAAAAATCATTGAGGTGATTTTAATGAAAAACTACAAACAAATTTTTGACGAACTTCAGAAGGAAACAAGCAAGATTATTGTCGGCCAGGAGAGCGTCATAGAGCAGATTTTAGTTGCAATTTTGTGTGATGGAAATGCCCTGCTGGAAGGCTATCCGGGATTGGCTAAAACCTTAATTGTGAGAACCCTAGCACAGCTGATGGACTTGAAGTTTAGCAGAATACAGAATACTCCTGACTTGATGCCGTCTGATATCACAGGTACATATATAATAGAGGAGTCATCCGGCAAACGCCAGTTCAAATTCCAGCCAGGGCCGATTTTTGCGAACGTTGTGCTAGCAGATGAAATCAACAGGGCAACGCCAAAAACACAATCGGCGTTATTGGAAGCGATGCAGGAAAAGCAGGTTACTTCTGGAACAAATACGTTTAAACTTGATCTTCCGTTTTTCGTGCTTGCAACCCAAAACCCAATCGAGCAGGAAGGAAGTTTAGCATTAGACCAAAGCGTGTTTATAAATGGCCAATTAATAACAGGCAACGAATTGTTAGTTATGGTAAAGGATGATTGCATCGCTGAAAACGAAAAAGGAATAAAGCTGTATAACCTTAATGGATGGACATTATCCCTTGATACCGACGGGAAACTGAAGAAGCAAAAGTGTTTACTCTACACATTGCCCTATAATGACGAGATGGTAGATATAACAACAAAAACAGGCAAAAGATTAGTTGTTACAAAAAATCATCCGTTTTTAGTAAATGAAAATGGGATGATTACGTGGAAGAAGGCTGAGGACTTGACGAAACAAGATTACCTCGTAAATCCCGCAATAATTTCTTTAGTTGGGACACCAAAAATAATGCCTCACGAAGAAGCGATTGGTAAGATGACTCAAAGACAATTATCTAATGAAATACCATTCGACGAGGATTTTGCATTCTGGATTGCATTTTTGTTGTCAGATGGTTCAATTGGAGAGAAACATGTCGAAGCAGTGCAAAAAAATTATCCTGAGGCACTTGATAATTTTATTGCTATCTCCAAAAAGTATGGGTTTAACCCTAAAGTTTCAGAAAATAGGGGATGTAGATATGCAAGAATTTATTCAAAGTCCCTTGTTGAGTATTTAAACATTCGTTTTAATGTACAAGGAGGAAAAAACAAAGAAATTCCTTCGTGGTTTTTAAGTTTTCCATCTGAAATGAACCGCGAGTTCTTAAAAACATTCATTTCGCTGGAATCCTCACTTAGAGATAACAGAATAGTTTTTACACAAAAAAGTGCAAAAAATCTAAGCATAATATCATACATGCTTTTGCGTGAGGGAATCCTATCTTGGATAAAGAATGATGGCAGAATTTTTAGGTTAAAGATACAAGGGAAGGACTTCATAAAATTCATTCGAAATATCGGTTGGATATGTGAAAATAAAATTATGAATATAGATTTGAATAAAGATGTCAAATCTAGTTTTAGGAATGTGCCTGTTGACAAAAAAATAATAACAAGGCTTGTTAGTTTGCTTGGACTTGACAGCTTTCATACACTGAAAGGTAGGAAAAAACTTATTGATAGGAATTGGTATGGAAGCTATAAAGGAATTAAGGAAGGAGAAATTGTAATGTCAGTTTATTCTCTGCAAAAGTTTGCAATTGATATTGAAGAAGAGGTAAAAATTAGGAAACATCCTAATTTTATTGAGTATATGAAAACAAATCCACGGCTATATGCAGCAAGTATGGGGCTGCCAATTACAGAAATAGCAGAACAATTAAGCATTTCAAAAAATCAAGTATGGCATTTCTATCAGAAGGTAGTGTGTCTTCAAGAAACAAAGATTGAAGAATTCCTAAAGGAGCAATTCTCCTTGCGCGTTGAAGAAGCAGAAAGGTTGCTTAATTATTGCAAGCAACTGCTAAGTGAAGATGTTTATTATGATAGAATCAAAAAAATTGAATATAGTAAATCGGACGGCAAGGCCTTTGGCTTAACTGTTCCAATTCTTCAGAATTACATTGCGGGATTTGGGGGATGTGGTATAAACCACAACACATATCCCCTGCCAGAGGCGCAGGCAGACAGGTTTCTTCTCAAGATTAACGTCGCATATCCGACTTATGACCAAGAATTGCAAATTGTCGATAGATTTGCTGCTGAAGCAAAAGAGCAAAAATTAAAGGTCATGCTCAACAAAAACCATCTTCTTACACTGCAAAACTTGGTGAGGCAGGTGCCTATTGCCAATGACATAAAGCAAAGGGCTGTAAAAATCGTTCTTGCAACAAGACAAAATAAAGAGATGATACAATATGGCGCATCTCCAAGAGCTTCAATAGGATTGATATTGGCTTCAAAGGCAAGAGCCTTGATACAAGGCAGAAACCATGTAAGCAATGATGACCTGAATATTCTCGCAAATCCTATTTTGAGGCACAGGATAATCCTTAATTTTGAGGCAGAGAGGAAGGGCATGACAAAAGACGATGCGATAAAGCAGATTTTGGATAAGGCGAAGTAAAAAACTTTCATTGTCGATATTTATGCAGAAACAAGAAAATTGAAAATTTTTAAAGTGAATTTAATTGAAGAAATACCAATTAACAGGAGTTTATTAATTTTTTTGATTATATTTTTCCTCAACATTATTTCAATTAATGCACAAATTAATCCAAATCTTCAATTAGAAATGAGTACTGATTCTTTGGCTTATAGGGTAGGTGATACATTAAGCTTAAACTATAATATTAAAAATAATGGAGAAAATAATGTTAATTCTAAACTTGAAATCACGGATATAGATGGCCATTTTTATATTGGTTTGGAATCGCCTACTCAGACTCCCGCAGGCTGTTGTGGGACTCAATGGATGTCTAATGGAGATGGCACATTTAGGCTTGCGCCGGATAAAGGTCAGCAAGCAAGATACCATCCTATTGTTCTATATTTAATGGGAATATTGCCTGAGTCAGATTATGACATAAGGTATAATATTTATGATGCAGGTATTACAGGAGAAGAATTATTATCGCCTGACAAAGCTGTATTCTATAAGGATGTGGGCGTTAGAGATATAATAGCTGTTATGGGAAAGCGGGAAGACGCAAGTTTAAAGGAAAATACAAAACAACAAAAATGAAACTATATTTAGAGAAACAGGAAAAATGCTAAATTCCCCCCGAAAGCTTTATATATTCTTAATGCTTCATGCAGAATTCAAAGTGATGAAAAATGATAGTTGAAATGAGCAAGGGCAGGCAGATAACAATTCCTGCAAAAATGAGGAATGAGCTTGACTTAGTTATGGGTTCAAAACTTGAAATAACAAAAAGAGGCGATGAAATAATTTTGAAGCCGTTAGGAGATGATTTAGATAAGATGTTTAAAGAAGCAAAAAACGTGAAGCCAAAACATAACTTAACTGCAAAACAAATGGATGAATTGAATGAGGGGGTTTTTAGATGAGATTTATTGACAGCAATGTATTGGCTTATGCTTTTTATGACAACAAAAACAGAGAGAGATGCCAGGAAATTATTATGAGTGGAGGGTGCGTCAATACAGTAAACTTGATTGAAGCTTATAACATCATACAATTTGAGACTAACCAAGAATATGCAACAAAATCAATACGCTCTTTGCTCAAATCGAACTTAAATATTATTGATGTAGACATTAACCTTATTTTTGAAACTTTAAAGAGAACCTTAAAATACAAAAAGCTAAAATTTATTGATTTACTTCATTACATAACCTCATTGCTGCATAATTGTGATGAAATAGCAAGCTATGATACAGATTTTGACGGTTTAGAGATTAAAAGAGTTTGTTAAAATAAAATGATTGACACATCTTTTCTCGACCAGTTGAGTAGGTTTAATCTTGTGGTAAAGAAAAGAGTAACTTCAAACCTCAGTGGGCCAAGAAAATCCATAGCAACCGGAAGAGGATTAACATTTAAAGATTACAGGATTTATGCCCCAGGTGATGACATAAGATTGATAGATTGGAAGGTTTATGCGCGAACTGATGACTTATACATCAAGGCTTATGAAGAGGAAAGAAATCTCGTAGTTCACATAATTACTGACGGCAGCGCCTCCATGGGTTTTGGAAAGCCAATCAGCAAATTTGATTATGCCTCAATGATTGGTGTTGGTTTCGCGTATCTTGCTTTAAGGGAGAATGAAAAATTTCAATTCTCGACATTTGCAGATTCGCTGGAGATTTTCCAGCCCAGAAGGGGGATGGGCCATCTTGCTGCAATGGTTCAGCATCTCAACTCAATAAAGCCAAAAGGCTATTCAAAATTATTGGACACGATAAGGCAATACAAGAAATTTGTGGGGAGCAAATCCATGCTTGTTATTGCCTCTGACTTCCTTGTCAATATCGACGAAATAAGGGAAGCGTTCTACTTATTAGGGGATCATGATATAAGGATAATCCAAGTTTTTGACAGAGTTGAGAAAGAGCTTAAGATGGAAGGCGATATGAAGCTCACAGACAGCGAAACAAAAGGAATGCTGAGAACCTTCATAAGCCCAAGATTAAGAATGGAGTACCAGCAACAGCTTGATGCCCACTGCGCAAAAATAGAGGAAGTCTGCAACAAGTTAAACATCAACTACAATCTTGCTGTAACTGATACGCCAATATTTGATACTTTTTATAAGATACTGGAAGGGTAATATGTACGAATCTTTGGTTATACTATTAAGTTTATTTTATCTTTATTTAAGTTCTTTGGGTATTTTGAAATAATCTAGTAAGGAACCTTTATAGTTATTTCTTTAACTCTACCATAATCGTTAACATTTCTAGTTATCAATGCCGCTTTCATAAAAAAAGCCGTTGCTGCTATGATTGCATCAGCAGTTTCTATGTTATTAATCCTGCTAAAATCTCCTGCTTTAATAGCAATTTCATTATTCACATTCACTTTTGTAAAATTTGATAAGAAATCTAAGATTTTTGCTTTCTTCTCAATTTTATTGCATTCCTTACCACTTATAAGCTCTGCTTCTGTAACAGCAGAGTAATAGACTATGTTGTCGCTGTCCTTTAATTTTTCAAAATACGTTAATGCTTTTCCAAAACTTCTGAAGAAGTCAACAAAAATGTCAGTATCCAAAACTATGTTGTTCATAATCCAAGTCTCTTTCTCCTTTTTACCCAACCTTTTCTGACATTCCTTACATACTCAACAGAATCCTTTATGCCTGCATCCTTCCAAATTCCAAAAGCACTCTTGAAAGAATCCTCATCAAATTTTTTCATCTTTATTTCGCCATTTTCCATAGTTATAACTATCTTGTCGCCTTCTTGTATCTTTGCCTGCTCCCTTATGTCCCGAGGCACAGTTATTTGATAGTTTCTTGTTACTTTTGTTAATGACATAGTATTATGATAATAGTAAAACCTAGTATTTAAAGCTTACTATTTTTTTCAGCATCTCCGAATTGTCCTCAATAAAAATTGTCAAAAAATACATTAATGATTAAACATTAATGAAATCATTCAAATTTTAAAAATAAAATAAACTTTCACCTCCTTAAACCCACTTTTTGGCTCTATTCTTTTACAGGGATAAAATTAAAATATGGGTGTATTGTTTTTCTATTGAATGACTGGTTTGGTATCAACAGCTCGGAATAATGTTGGCTGCAGTAGAAGATATTTTCTTGGTCTTTCACTTGCATTAGGCGCTGAGCTTGGATTTGGGGCATCAGCATTTGCTCGTAACGATAATACCGAAAAGCCGGAAATTAGACCCAGCAACCCAAATCACAAATCAAATAATCTGGAACAAACATTGCAAAATCACATTCTAGGATTGAGTACCTCAGGAAAAATCGGATTGGACGAAAGAGTGGCTGTTTCTGTTTATGATTTGAAGTCGCAGAAAACTTTGGCAGCGATAAATGAGGAGATTCCAATGCAAACAGGAAGCATGAGCAAGCCGGATATTATTCTTGTTTACTTTTATAAGGTTGAAAGAGGGGATCTTTCATATGATGACTCCATTCGAAGACACATGGAGATAATGATAGCGGAAAGCAAAAATGTTCCTACTAATTGGATAATGTATTTGGCTGGCGGACCAAATGAAGTTCAGAGAATCCTCAAGGAAAAGTTTGGCTATATTTTTCATCAAACTGAAATCAATGACTACATACCACTTGACCCTAAAGAAAGGAAAGAAGCTAAGGCAAAAGGCTTGGACGTACCAGATGGAAAATCCTTTTACAGCAACCTTGCATCAGCAGGGGATTACAAAAGATTTTTGCAGATGATTTGGCAATCAAAACTGCCGTACTCATCAGAACTATTAAAGATGATGCAATTCCCAAAAAAGAGGAAAAACAAGCGTATTCTTGGTGCTGAAAATATTCCTAATGGCACTAAAGTATACAATAAGACTGGCACACATGCGTTCCTGAACGGCGACATGGGAATTGTAGAAGCTCTTGGACAAGATGGCAACACATACCCCTATGTAATAGCTGTAATTGTTGAGAAAGAAATTAATATTCCAAATAGTGAGCTTACTCAAAAAAGAGGGGAACTGCAACGAAGCCATGTTATAGCAGGAATTTCCCGAATCGTGTATGGCCACATGAAAATGCTTTATGGGTTAAAATAACTGCATGAAAAATTCTTACCCGCCAACCTTAAAACCATACTTATAGCTTGGCAAACTGTTAATAATAATGTTTAACTGCCTGATTCTTTTCTTAATCTCTTCACTTTTATTGTGCCCAAGCTCAACTGCTTTTTCATAACTTTTTATTGCCATCCCAAAATCCCTTTTTTTATCAAAGGCAACGCCAAGATTGTAAAATCCAATCGTATTTTTGGGATTTAATTTTATGCCAATTTCAAGCATCTGTATTGAAGATTCATAATTTTCATTCCTTTCCAATACCGCGCCCAGCTTATTATATATAGTGGATTTGTTTGGATTCAGCATCATCGCCTTTACAAGGTTTCGGTATGCCTCCTTAAGCTTTCCCTTTTTTAAGTAACAAGCTCCAAGACTTTCGAAAGCTTCGCTGTTTTCTTTAATTCTCAACGATTCAGTTAAATTTCTTATAGCTTCGTCAAAGCTCTCCTGCTGCTTATATATAATTCCAAGCTCGTAAAAAGCCATGCTGTGCTTGGGATTATTCTCAAGCGCTTTCTTAAATGATTTGATTGACTCATCAAAATTATTGTTTTCCTTGTATAAAACTCCCAATTCAAAATAAGTGGAAGCGTCTGGGTTTTGCGCCGCTTTGCTTTTGCATAGTTCGAGGTAAAACTGCTTTTTTTTCATAGCAGCAGCAGGATCAGCGTTTCCATAATGGTGCAGTGCAATATTGGTTGCTGCAATCTTTCCTTTTTTTGCTTCTATTGAAGGCTCAACCAATTCATGAACAATTCCCTCAAATTTGTATCCTTTCTTGTTTCTAAAAAGCCGCACTATAAATGAGCCGTACCATCCGGCATAATTTTTGCCCATCTTTTTTTGCTCTTCACTGATAAATCCTGCTATTGATGCATCATTTGTATAATTTTTTTGGAGAAATAAAAAAGCATCACTATCTTTGCTGTTTATTAATTCATTAATTGACTTCAATCCATCATCGTCTAAAGATTCATCAGCATCAAGCACAAGTATCCAGTCTTTTGTTGCGTGCTTCAGGCTTTCGTTTCTTGCGGCAGAAAAGTCGTCTATCCATTTGAAATCTATGATTTTTGCCCCAAATCTTTTTGCTATTTCTTTTGTTTTGTCAGTGCTGCCGGTGTCAACAACAATTATCTCATCAGCTATGCCTTTGACTGAGGTAAGGCATTGCTCAATGAAGAGCTCCTCGTTTCTTGCTATCATGCATAATGAGACTTTAGGTTTTGGCATTTTTTTCGGATTTTTTGCTGTGTATTTAAATATTGTCGAAACAAAAACAAATTTAAATGCTGCGAAATACCAATTACTTTCATAGATAAAAAGGATAAATCTATACTGCAATATATATTTCTTAGTATTGAATAATACCAAAAGCTTTAAATATGGATAATAATAAATAATCTGATTAAGAACGCTTTGTAAGAGGTGTTCATATACAATAGTATAATATTCATCGTCAATATTATACTTTTAATACGCAAAATATAAAACACTTGGAGGTGTTTATAAGATGAGATTTCAAAAAGCTATAAAGAGGATAATCGCATTAGGAACAGGAGCAGTAATGTTAAGCTCCATCGCGAGTACTGCATTTGCAGCATCGGATTTAGCAAATTACCCAGCCCCATTATTCGTTAAAGATGGCAAGTTCACCGGAGTTCTAGTCGTTGGAGACAGAGCAGCTGCAGAAGATGTTATCGGAATTTCTGATATAATTGCAAGTTTGCAGTTTGCAGCAACAAAGAAAGTCACAACAGTAACACCGGGAGCTGTAGCTGTTGAAGGCGATGCATGGCTGGTTTCTACATCAAATCATTTTGAATTGAGTGAAGACGGAACTGGGGGCGATCTTATTGAGACTATGAGGAACGTCACCACATTCATTGATAAGAATAATTTGAAAGCGCTTGCATCCGGCTCTATTTCCAATAATAAGGTAACCTCACCTTATAATCAGTATTTTTACTTGCTTGGTCCAGGAACTGAGACAGCGCTAAACACAGGCTATGTAATTTATACTGAATCCGACAGCGATGTAACAGCAGATTTCCTATACTTTAAATCAGGAAAAGAGATTGGAAGGTATTCAATGGAGTTTACAACAGCTTTAGAAAGCGATGTAGATGACTCAGCGGGTTCATCTTCAACAACAGGATTGTTCCTAACAGATTACCAAGATGTTGACATACCACTTTTTGGTAAAAAATACACAATAGTGACTGCAAAAAGAACAAGTACTTTTGGAAAGAATGTTGTTCTAACCTTGATGGGAGGCGCAGGCAAAGACACATTAATAGAGAAGACTACAAAAACTTATACAATAAGTGGAAAAAACTATGAAGTTACATTAAACTTCGTAGATTCAGATGAAGCCCAATTCGTGATTAATGGCCAGTCTACAAGAAAACTGAAAGATGGTGACACTGATAAGCTATCAGATGGAACAACTGTTGGAGTAACAGATATCCTTTACCAGGACTATGCGGGAGGTATCCACAGCGCAACCTTCTTCCTGGGAGCAAATAAATTGGAGATGAAGGATACAAACATTACTGATGTGGACTCAACAACAGATTTAAAGGTTGATGATAATACAATCGATGACGCAAAAGTAATAATTGAGGGAACAGACGATAACTCAGTATTTAAGATAACCAGAATACATGTGAACATGACTGCAGATGATGACTTCTATGTACCAGCAAATGGCAAGTTAAGTGAAGTAATCAAGGCAGAAGGAGGCACTAGCGCAGAGCCAGAGGTATTATTCACACAAAACTGGGACATTGAATACAAGGGATTAAAGAAAGTAAACACGGAAAAAATAAGGTTAAAAACCAGCGGCACAAGCCAATACAACCTTGAGTTTGTAGATGGAGATGGCAATAAGGTAGATGTGCCAATTGCAAAAGTCCCATCAGCAAGCAAAGTAATCTTCGGTGATACAGAGAAGGACTTTATCAATCTGGAAAACAAATCAATAACCAAAGATGATTATTTTGTAGTGACAGATGGGGGCAGAAAGAGAGGAGAAAGAAAAACATATGTTTTGCAGTACAAAGGGTCTGACAAAATATCAAACGACAACCCAGTGCTAAAGTTCAAGAATATGGGAGACAGCAAGACTATTGAACAAACCTATTCAGCAGGAAGTGGAGGCGAACAGCAACAGCTTGCAACACTGAAGGTTGGTGGAGCTGATTTTAGAATTTATAATAACAGCGCTATAACCTCCAGCGACTTCGCTATTGTTGTGGATATGGATGCAAGCGGTGCAATTGTAGATAACGGCAGTGTCAACATAACCACAAGGTATGGTGCAGAGATAGGCTTGACAAACGCAACAACACAGTTAGATGGTGGTGTAAATTCGATAATAATGAGTGTACATACCCCAGATTCGTTGTGGGACGGCAACGCCAAAGACAGTGTGGAAAACGTTCGGGCAATAGACTGGGTAGTGAACATAACCGGTGACTCAAATACAAAAGTTGCCCATGCTATAATGTCTTCATTCACTAGCAACCAAAGAGGAACAAAGTTAGCGACAAGAACACCAGATGGAAAGACAAATATAGAGTATGGTTACACAGCATATGGTGCATTTATAACGAGAGAAACACCGTCAAGCGAACCGGCAACCTTTGAAATGGAATATCCAGAGTCGCAAAGGTACCCTATGGCGTACATTGCTGCCAAGGGAACAACTTTCAGCGAATCAGAAGGATCAACAACTGATGCAGTGACGGTCCAAAGAATCCAAGTAGGAGCTGCAAAGTTAGCATCTGAAGTGTCTGACATAAAGGCACAAAATTCAATCCTTGTAGGAGGACCATGCGCAAACCCGGCAACAGCAACTGTAATGGGTAATCCGACTGAGTGTACTGCGGGCTTTGAGCCAGGCGTTGGAAGAATCGAGTTGTGGGACCATGCCAATGGAAATGTGGCAATGTTAGTAGCAGGCTATTCAGCTGTAGACACAAGAAATGCAGCAGCAGTGGTGGCTAACTACAAAGATTACAAAGCTAACATGAAGGGCATGAAAGTAACTGTTAAGAAAGTAAACAATGTTTTGACAGTTGCTGCGCCAGCAAGTGTTGCACCAGCAAGCGCTAGCACATAAAGATAGAGACAAGGGTTAAAACCCTTAATATTTTCTTTTTTTGTTATTGTATGTTTTTTTTAGAATAACTAGGTTAGGTTTACTTTCTCCTTGTACATTGGATTAAGTTTAATTGCTATTGTAAACGCTTTATGTGCTTCTTTTTTGGCACCTATACTATCAAAAGTCAAACCAAGATTGAAGTGGGAATTTGCGCTCTTTGGATTTAGGCCCACTGCAATCAAAAATTCTTTGATAGCCACTTCCATCATATTTAATTTTGAATAGACTATGCCAAGATTATTATGCGCAGAATAATCAGAAGGGTTCAAAACTGCCGCTTGCTGAAGCGCAAACTCGGCTTCTTTCAAATTATCCAATTTTAAGTAGCTTGCGCCAAGATTAAGCCACGACTTGTAATAATGCTTGTTTAGCTCAACAGATTTCTTAAGCATTTCAACTGCTTTTCCATAGTCCCCATCTTCCTGCGCCTGAATACCCAGCTGGCAATATGAATGAAAATCATTTTGCTGAATGGTTTTAAGCTCACTTAGCTTTTGATAGAGGTGTTGTTTATATACACTCCTATTTGCATTTATTCTGCCAAAATGGTGTATTGGAATAGGTGAATCCTTTGTTGTACCCATTTTGTGTATGGAAGGATCGATTGTCTCATGCAGAACTCCCTTAAACATTATGGCACTGTTGTTTCTAAATAACCTTATAAGTCTTGTAGAGAACCACCCTGAAGCACATTTGCTTTCTTTGTATGTATCTTCATTTGATGAAACCCAACCAGCTGCAGTTGAGTCATCTACATATGTTCTAATCAGAAAATAATATCCTATGCATTCTTCATCTGCCAATAACTCTCTTAATTTTATCAGATCTTCTTTTGCAATCACTTCATCAGCATCAAGCACAAGTATCCAGTCTTTTGATGCATGCTTCAGGCTTTCATTCCTTGCAGCAGAAAAGTCGTCTATCCACCTGAAATCAATTACTTTTGCCTGAAATCTTTTTGCTATTTCCTTTGTTTTGTCAGAGCTGCCGGTGTCAACAACAATTATCTCATCAACAACGCCTTTGACAGAGCTAAGGCATTGCTCAATGAAGAGCTCCTCGTTTCTTGCTATCATGCAAAGGCTTAGCGAATAATCTTTTTGCATCTTATTAACCCAGCAATTCTCCTAAAAAGATATTGTGTTTAGTCCTTTTAATTCTTACCTTAACAATTGAGCCTATTTCTTTAAAGCAGTTTGGGACCGAGATTAACCTGTCTTCAGCTTTGGCAAGCTTTTCATTGCCTATTCTGCCAGGCAATACTATCTCAGCCTCAACAATCTGGCCTTTTTTGAAGGGTTTTGGAAGCTCAGGCAAATCTTCAACTCCAAAGTCTGATTTGTCAAAAATCAGCTTAATTTTATGCTTATCTTCTAATTCCCTCATTCTTTTGTAGAAATCTTCCATTGAAGCAGATTTAACAGGATTTCTCCCGAACCTGTAGTTTAGGAGATTCTGAACGCCTATAGCAGGGCAATTCTTTCCAGCTCCAATTTCTTCGGCAAATTTCGCGAGCTTTGCGAGCTCTTCATCATTATATCCCGGCATCCAAACAGGAGCAATGATTAAATCCATTTTTGTGGGTATGTATCGGGCAATG
Source organism: Nanobdellota archaeon (assembly GCA_038046685.1). Taxonomy (GTDB): domain Archaea; phylum Nanobdellota; class Nanobdellia; order Woesearchaeales; family GW2011-AR4. The sequence continues at coordinate 15,613 of JBBSVT010000081.1, read as the reverse complement.
TCCAATACCTTGCTTAAATTGTAAGGATATCCTGCTAATCTCTGTGCCTTTTCAGGATCAAGGGCATTAAGAGACAGGTTAATTCTTGTCAAGCCCGCGGCTGCGTACTCATCCACAAGCTGCTTGGTTAACAAAGTTCCATTTGTATCAATAGAGCTTTTCTTGACTCCCGGGATTGACATAACATCTGTTATCAGGTCTGCCATGCATGCATATAAGGTTGGCTCTCCCTGAGCATTTATATGGGCATCTATGTTGCTGCTCCCCTTGAAATCAACAATTTTCTTGAATTCGTTCACCAGATAATCTTTTTCAACTATAAAATCAACCTTTCTTCTTGAGTATGGCCCTTCGTCAACAGAACAAAAAATGCAGTTTACGTTGCAGCTAGTAATTGGCTTTACTTCAATTATGTTTGTGCCCCTGTCAACCAACCCAAAATAATTAGTGCCAATAAGCGGTATTCCGGAAGATTGGTGGATGTAGATTGCGGCTTTATTATTTAGTTTATTCTTTAGGCTTTTGAATGAGTGATACAGCAAAAATTCCATTTTTCTTCTCGCAGTGGTTTCAGATATATCTCTAAAGGCGATGGAATTTTTATTCATCTCGAAATGTCCAATTTTTTTTAGCGCGTTATCTTCTATATAGAAATAGAACAATTTAAGAAAATTGACTTTAACCTTATCCTTCTCTCTTTCGAAGCTTATGTCCTTGAATACGAGCTCTGCCATGACTGTGTAGAAGGCAAATTATTTTAAAAAGGTATCTCTTGTACTTCCTTTATTTGAATGAAAACTTATTTAAATAATCAATTATCCTTTAAAGTGTGAGGGTGGAAATGACGCAGAAAGTTGTTATAACATACGAAACTCTGTTTGAGCTCCTGCAGAGAGAAAGGGAAAGGACTGAGCTTCAAAGGCTCGAGCCCAGTTTCTTCGGCGATGTTGTATGCTATATACAAGAAAAGAAAAAGGTGTTTGACGCAAAAAGTGACTCCTTATTTGCCCACGATGAGAGAAAAAAGTCAGAAAAGCAGCTGGAGAACATTTATAAGATTATCAAGGAGCTTTATGAAAGAAGGGAAAAGAAAATAATAATGATAGCACTTGATAAAAGCAGGACAAAGTCAAATCTTATAGATACTACAGCTCTTTTAAAGGAAGAGAAGGTAGTTTTTGATGCCGTAACCTCGCTGCTTGATAAATACAGAGATGCAGTTTTGTACAGTGTGCTTAACGAAAAAATGCCTTTTATGCAGCCGATAGAAGCCAAGAATCCGGTTGACGGTGAATTTAAAACTGCATTTGAGCTAAAAAAATCTGCAAAGCTAATCAGGTTTATGCACCCTGTTCCAAAGTTTGTTGGCCCTGAATTAGAGGAATACGGGCCTTATGAGGGTGAAGATATTGCAAACCTGCCGGCGGAAGTGGCTGATGTGCTTATCAGCAAGGAGAAGGCAGAGGAGATTAAGGAAGAATAAGCTTTTTTATTTTTCCAATTTAACGGACTTTGGCAAAGGCACATAAAGATGCTCCATGTATGCAAGCAAGGTTTGATGATTTCTTATGATATCAGAGAAATGCATCTTGATTTCCTTAACTGTTGAATGAAAATGCTTTGGGCTGTCTGCGACTACATAAAGCAGGAAATCCCAAACGCCCAATGTCTTGACGGCACGCAGAATATATGGATGAGTCCTTACAAAGTGCTTGAATTTATTGTCATATTCATTTGTAAAAGTTTTCATGGCCAAACTAAAAGTGTACCAATGGTAGTTCAAAGCGCTGAGGTTTATAAGAACAGTGAATTTTCTTATTACGCTGCCTTCAAGCAATTTTTTAATCCTGTAGTTTATCGCATCTGCTGTAAGATTGACTTTTTGTGCAATTTTAACAGAAGATGTTCGGCAGTTTTCGCATAAAATCTCAAGTATCCTTAAATCAATTTCATCCAGCTTAATTTCCTTGCCAATATCGCTTTCTTCTGTTACTTTTTGCCCGCTTTCCTCATAAAATTTCAGCGGCAAATGTATTGAGGTGTATCCTTTGATAACCTGCATTTTTTCCTTCTCAAAAATAAGCTGCGGAAATCTGCTTGTTATCTGGCTGACTATTTCATCAAATTCCCTTAAGTTCTTGGCAACCAAAACAACCTCATAGTCCCACCTGTCGCTGTATTCAATTATATTCTTGACATTTGGGTTATGCCTTAAAAAAAGAAGGAACTCTTCCTGCTGCTTTTTGTCCATCTCATCCACAAGGAAGAATATATGGAATGTTTCATAGCCAAATTTTTCCAGATTAATGATCGGAAAGAATAAAATTATAATATCCTCTTTGACTAATCTCTTGATTCTGTAATCAACTGCGTCCCGGCTTAGCCTTACTTTTTTTGCAATGGCGTTTAGCGGAGTTCTTGAATTTTCTGACAGCATTGAAAGAATTTTTTTGTCTTTTACATCAACTTTAATGTCAGAAAGCCTCATTGTTTCCGCAATCCTTCCCTTAGAATGCTCCATGGCGCATGACAAAACACTCAAATATTTAAATTTTTTGTTTTACGGAAAATTACTACTAGATTTCAGTAAAAAATAATTATACGCTAAAATCAGCAAAAAATACAAAAAAACTGAAATTTATGGTTAAAATATACAAAAAATAAGCAAAATTAGATAATTAATTTATTATATATGTTGATATTTCCTTCCAAATAGGAGTGTATGCAAAACGCGAGGTCAAGATGGGAATCATTTTATCAAACATTTATGAAGTTAGTGTATTGACGACCGGGCTTTACGGCATGACAAAAGACTGGCATCTTAGATTTGCAAATAGGCTTAATAAAATATCAGAAGGAAGGTTGGAGAGCATATTGCAAAAAACACCTCGAATAGTGCAGCCAGTGGCTGAGATAGCGCCATATGCATTAACCCTGTATACAGCAATGGAGCTAGGGGGCAGAATAGCCAGATTGTTTTAGAACAGACACACCTCAAAATCGAAAGGTTTATATATTAGTTATTACTAAACAGTAATAATATTATAAACTGAACCGAGGTGTTTAAATGTATAACAAACAAGATACAGGAAGCGGACAACCACCATTATATCAAAGAATATCAAGAGGGGCAGCTATTGTTCCTGCTTTAGGCATTGTAGCGCTTGTGGGTGGCTGTGGTGAGGATAGTAAACCACCATATCATGGCAGAGTCAAAGGAGAAATGGTTACTAAGTTAGAAGAGGGTGGACACTATACATTGAGACTTCGCATCCAAAATGAAGTCCCAGACTTGGGTTTGCCAAATAGTAGCGAGCCCGTAGTTATAGTAAAGATCTCCGGAATACCAAAACCGTATAGTGAAATATTAAAAGAGTGCCTTGAACCACCATTGTATGCAAAAATAACGGGCGGACTGACACATTGTACAGTCGATATGGAGTTTTATGGGGCGAAAGAACAAGGCGTAAATAAACCCTTTAAAGGTTATGGTCCCGAAATTTATGGGGTTACATCAAAAACTCCGGTTGGTCAACTTGGAGAAAAAGGAAAGGAATTAGGAAAGGAATTGGTTGATAAAAGTAAGGGATTAGTTGATAAGGGGAAAGAAGTCGGCGGAACATGGATACAAAGAGGATTGGACTGGTTGAGGAGGTAAATAGAATAAAAATGGCATGGCAACCAAATTTTAAATCGTGGTATAATAGAGCTAGAAAACCTGTTGAAGTTGATGTAGAAAATAGGGTGGGAGACCATCGTGTTGGAATTAAAGGGGGCAGGCATGGGAGAGCAGCAAAAGTTTATGTGGATGGCGAGAGATACATCAAAGACAAAGTTAGATTATATGATTTAACAAGAGGTGAAAAATTGGTTTTAAGTGGTGCACATGGCATTAATCTTATTGCAGGAGGTGCTTCAACCTATCCTCTTAAAAAAGCAGGGCAATGGGCAGATGTTGTCACAACCCCATCTGCCGCAGCTTATAGAGGTGGCAAAGTTGCTGTCGAAGCTGCAAAGGATGTCGTTGAAATACTTACAGGTGAGCAAAAACAGACTATCAATAGATTGGAGCAATCACTCGAACAACGCGCTTTTAATCTAGTGGATGCATCAAAAGTTAGGGACTACATAGATAACTTTTACAGGTACAGAGGAGCAGGACAAGCATTTGATAAGGCAAGAACAACCATTGATAATGAGATTGCCCGTGGAGCTAGGAAGGCTGAAAAAATTGTTACTGATGTTCCTGAAATTCCTTTTACTCGCGACGTCTTCGAATGGTTATATAATTTGGGTCCTAGAGTAACAGGAAAAAAAACTGAAGATCCAAAATATCACGAGAATATATTGGATGCTCTCAAATTAGGCAAAGATGCACACGATACATTAAGGTACACATCTCAAAATATCCAAAAAGAGATGGAAAAACCCTCTCCGGATTTGGGATATGCGGTAAATCAAATGAGAGATTTTAATAAGGCATATCAAATTCTAGTGCAACATAATGCATCGGTTAGAGAAGGCATTGAAAGAATAAATCCGTCACAGATGAGGGCGGAGCAACGACAAATTGACCCAATAAAACCGCCACAAGGCTACCAACTTCAGTTTGAAACAATATTTCCATTATTTTTAACCCCAGTTGTATTGGCTGTGGGTTATTTTAAGGGAGTTAGACCCATCGCAAGATGGTTATATACTAAATAGGAGGTATCAACAATGGAGCCAAAAATACACAAAGATGTCATAAAATGTGAATCTATTACTACAATTAAAGATGTGGCAAAATTGATTCGAGACAATAAAGTTAGGCATATTTATGTAGAAGAGAATGGCAAGCTAGTGGGGGTAGTTGGGGGTATTGATATTAATAATAAAGTTGTCGCAGAAGGAAAAGACCCAAAGGTCATAAAAGCAAAAGACATTATGAATAATGTGGAATTTGTTACGAAAGACCAAAAGATTGAATACGCCTATGCTATTATGAGGAACTTCAACACATTTACATGCCCAGTTGTAGACGATAATAAAAAATTAATTGGTTATTATAAATTTGCGGAGATATGCGAAGCAATTAATGAAAAAATAAAGTGAATTAAAAATGGCTTTAACAGATATTGTCTCAGGAGAATTTCAACGGGTCAAGAACTTTTTGTTTACTCCTAAAGAAAAAGGAGCCATGCTACAGTACCTTACCCAGTATGATTTGAAAGACCAGTTTACTCGTGCCCCCGAAGATCAAAGGAGGAAATTATACGAAAGGTTAGAGCATCATTTGGATCAAACTATTCTAAAATATTCATCCTATCTCAATTCATGGACGCAAAAAGCGGCAGGCATTGGGGGAATTGCGACTGGGGTTATGGATGCCTACGCAATGTTCGGTTCCAAATACACATTGCCAGCAGCAATGTATTGGCCTTTGCATGCGGCAATGGTAATAGGCAAGACAGTGGTAGAAGCCCCAAGCTTCCTTTATTATGCTTTCAAAGAAGGAGATTATTTAGGAATACTCAAATGGCTTGGAATGAAGCCGTTCGAATTGGCAATACCCATCTTTGGTCCTTTAATGGGTGCCGGTTGGACAGAGAAAATTGTGAGGCAAAGAATAATGTATGAGGCAAAGGATAACTTTTTGAAAGAACTTGGGATATTGGCAGAAGCGCCGTATAAGCGCCTCGATAGGCATGCTGAAGCTAAGACAGGATACCAAATAGCGCCGCAATATGCTTAAGATTTTAACCTTCCAGAGTGATTAAAATGAGTATAAGAAGTACGTTTAGGGGTATGGGTCTGGTAGGAGTTATCACACTTGGGATTGGTGCGTGTTCCGGCATCGACCAAGGAGGAGACGGAATTGGGTACGAATTTATAGGATTGCCATATAGAGTAATTAAAAATACTGCCAATGTTGGAGCTGAGTATTATGATTCTGGAACAAGAGTTGGTAAAAATTTAGTTGATTACCCTAGAACTTCTTTAGCAATAGGCGGTCTATCAACACTTGGCATGGGATTGTATATTTACGCTACTCGACCAAGAAGAAGAGAAGAACCACAGCAACGTCGTCAACCACAGCTATCCTAAAATTTTTTCAAAACCTTTTTAAACAATGGATAAATTCATTCTTGCATGAAGCTCCCGAAAATTGTCAAAAGGTATTGCCCGTATTGCAAAAAGCATACTGAGCATAATGTTTTTCTTGCAAAGAAAAAGAATCCTAGCAGCCTTACTTACGGCTCGAAGATAAGGGCAAGAAAACGAGGCCAGGCGCGGGGAAAAGGCAACCGCGGCAGATACTCTAAACCCGCAATAAGCAAGTTCAAAATGACCGGCAAAAAGTCAACAAAGAAGACTGACTTAAGGTATGAATGCAAAGTCTGCAAAAAGATTCATGTGCAAAGGCAGGGATTTAGGGCGAAGAAGATAGAGTTTAAGTGAGTAAAAATAGATTTTCTTTAATGTTGGATATTTCTTTGATAAATAAAGCAAATTAATTGTTAGGTTCAACAATTTTTAGTGGCTAAACGACTGATAGGGGGACATTTCGACAAACGAAACGAGGGGGGAGTTCATATACTTCTAACACATAATGCCAGCTGAAATATTACTTGTAGCCAGTCCAAAAGATTTATATAAAAACCTAATACAGATATTTACGATGAATCAAGATGAAATTGTTGAAGTCTTAGTCAAAAGAGGAAATGAATTATTTGGCTTACCTTATAAAAAAGTGAAATTTACTGGCAATTCTGAAGCAGATGATTTATTGAATAACTTAAACCAATTTCCTCACGCATTTGTGCTTGCTTGCATCATGGATAGACAAATGAAGGCCGAAAGAGCATGGCTAATTCCATATTATATTTCGCAAGAAATAGATGGTTTTGAATTTGAAAGATTATTAAAATTAGATTCAAATTCTCTCAAGGAAATTTTCAAAAAGAAAAGCTTGCATAGATTCAATGAGACTATGGCTCAAAATTTTTACTCCGCTATTCAACTCATTCATACTAAATATAACAATGATGCATCAAATATATGGAAAGATAAACCAAAAAGTGCAACTATTGTTCGTAGATTTCTTGAATTTAAAGGAGTCGGAGTAAAAATTTCTACAATGGCAGCTAATATATTAGCCAGAGAATTTAAAATCCCTATACAAGATAGGATTTGTATTGATATTTCTCCAGATGTTCAAGTCAAAAGAGTTTTTATGAGATTGGGACTTATACCAAAAGACGCAACCAACGATGAGTTAATCTATTGTGCTAGGGAATTACATCCGGAATATCCCGGAATTTTTGATTTTTCCGCGTGGGAGATTGGTAGGGAGTGGTGTAGACCAAATAATCCTGATTGTAATAACTGTTACCTAAACCAATTTTGTCCTAAAAATATTTAAACATTATAGTCATTAAACATAAAATGGCTGAGCAGGAAGAAATACTTGAGAATTACGAGCAAAAGCTACTTGATTTAGCCATAAAAGCTGAAAATGGTAACTTTGATTTTGCTCATTTAAGACCCCATGAAATACTCAAAGAAGTATTTGACCATAATGGGTTTAAACCGCAACAATTAGAAATTATCACAAGAATTCTTAACAGAGAAGGAAACACGTTGGGCATCATGCCCACAGGTGGCGGAAAATCAGTTTGTTTTCAGATTCCTGCACTGATTCAAGAAAATCTTACTGTTGTTATAAGCCCATTAATTGCCTTGATGAAAGATCAGATAGACAATCTAACCAAAAAAGGGATTTATACTGCTTTTTTTGTAAATTCTTCAATTTCTGATAATACCAAAGAAAGGATACTTGATATTGTAGAGAAGAAAAAGGTTAAATTATTGTACCTTGCCCCGGAAAGCTTAAAATCGGAGAGAATTTTAGAAGTGCTAAAAAAATTAGATATTGGATTATTTGTAATTGATGAAGCCCATTGTATCTCAACATGGGGGCATAATTTCAGGCCAGATTATTTAAGGCTTCCAGAAATTATTGATGAAATCAATCATCCGCAAGTTTTAGCGCTTACGGCAACAGCAACTAAAGAAGTAGAAGAAGATATTCAGAAACAGCTTAAAACTCAATGCAAGGTTTTTAAGGCGTCCTTTGACCGTCCTAACCTTTATATTGATGTTATCTCATTAGATAAAAATGTTAAAAAGGAATTATTCTTGGTTAATTTATTAAAACAATTGGAAGGATCGAGTATTGTTTTTGTTACTTATAGGGCATCTTCTGAAAAAATATCAGAAATCTTAAATTCAAAAGGAATCAAAAGCGTTCCCTACCATGCTGGGCTAGACAGAGAAGTCAGAGAAAATATACAAAATCAATTTGTTTCTGGAGAGTCTAGAGTAATTGTGGCTACTATAGCCTTTGGCATGGGAATTGATAAAGCAAATATAAGAAACATAATTCATTATAACATCCCGCAATCAATAGAAAACTATTATCAAGAAATCGGAAGAGCGGGAAGGGACGGCAATCTTTCTAATTGTATTGTCTTGTTTACAAAAACAGATGAGGATAAAATTAAAGATTTGATATCCAGCAGTTGGCCTGAAAAAAATAAAATAGAAAATATAATTTCATATTTAAAAAACAAAAATAGCAAATATTTTTTTGCAACAACTAAAAAGATTTGTTTTGATTGTGATATTAAAGAAATACCCACTAATTTAATTTTACATAGATTAGAAGAATCAGAAGCAATAAAAATATTTACAAACATTATTTACCAAGTTAAACCTCTATTCAACAAGAACTATTTTAAGATTATTGAAGAAAATACTGAATACAAAAAAGACTTGGAAAAAATATTTTATTGCGATTTCTTTAAAAATAGCAGAAGAACTTGGCTTGTTTTGGAAGAATTAGTAGATAAAACGGGGTTAAATTATTTTAGGATTTTGGAAATTTTGAATCATCTAAGAAAAAATGGATATTTGAAATTTTCCGAAATTATGCGTAAAGACCTTATTTGGATAAAAGACAAAATAAATGATTTTGATATTACCCCTTTAGTCAATCTCTTTGATTCCATATTAAATCACGATTTAATCAAAGTAGATTTGCTGATAAAAAGCCTAACAAAGCAAGGGTGTATAAGAAAAAACATTTTAGAATATTTTAATGAGCCACATTTAAGGGATAATTGTGAGATGTGCTCTTATTGCGTTGGTAACAAACTGACTGAAGAAATAAAACCAGAAATCAACGAAAATTATGCTACTGATGAAGAAATTGAAAATCTAATTGACTTAGAAATTTATAGTTATAAACGAAATTTACCCTTAACACTGTTATTAAGTGTGGCTCAAAATAGAGAGATTGAAGAAAAAGATTTTGTAAAAATATTAATTGGTAATTTACATAAATCAAGCAGTAAGTGGAAATTTGTGCTGGATTGTTATGGGATATTGGATAATTTCAAAAATCAGGAAATTGTTTTAGAAGAACTTCTCAAAGGTTTGATTAATAAAGAATTAATAAGCGAAGAAATGGATGGGACACTAAGAATAACAAAAAAAGGGATAAAATATGTTTCAGAGAATGAATTGGTATTAGAATTACCTTATCATAAAAAATTAGAAAATTTAAGGTTATACTACCCTCAAGCCTATAAACCATGGACTACTGAAGAAGAAAAACAATTAACTGAACTTTTTGGTAATAGTAAATCTGTTAGTGAAATCTCTAAAATAATGTGCAGAAAGGCAGGCGGTATAAAAAGTAGATTAAGAAAAATAGGTTTAATCAAAGATTAACGCCTCCTAACGAACGAAACGACTAAAACGAAATGTCCCCCATGATATTTGCTCTTGATTGCTCACTTTGTTCGCCTGATTGAACAATAACCCACTAAAAATTACTTTTCGGTTGAAATTTTCCCGAACTTCGTAGCTGGAAAAGAACTTAATAGGAACCTTAAGTTATTCTCAATTGCACCCATAAACAAGATAATCGCCTTCTATCTCATCATGAAATTGGCTTAAAAATTCGCAGTTTTTGGACAGGAAAACCCTCACGCTCGCGAAATGGGATATGCCCTGTTTATTCCTTATTATAAATAGAATATTCTTTCCTCTCAAGCGGGTTAAGGTGTCATCTAAGTTCTGAACACCAGAGGCAAAAACCTGATCATTTGTGTCCACAAAGTTCAATGCAATTTTTTTGTCAGTCTGCAAAGCCAGCAATGGAACAACAGAATCGTCTCCAAAAAGCAGAGTATCGTTGCTTGACACTTTGTTGATAAAATCCGATAAATCTCTGCCCCTTTCAAATCCTGCAAATCCAAATCTCTCCAAAAACAAGATGTCTGGAATTAAATTAAGTGTAAAAATCAGCAAAAATGCAGTTGAAATTGCAACTTTCCACATTTTTGGTAACCTAAGCCTCTGAAAAACTTGAATTAAACTATAGCCAGCTATCAAGGCCAAAAATGGAAAAACTAGAATAAAATAAAAGCCAAAAATTTTTTTTAATCCCATTAAAAAAGCCAAATAAATGACGGAAATTAAAACAAGAATTCCAATGGGTTTTTTCTCTTTTGCAAATATAAATAATGATGCAGATAAAAACAAAACCCAGTTCAATTTTATTATATCAAGATATTCTTTGACGTTTTCGCTGCTGCCCAAGCTTTTCATTAAATGAAATGTATAGACTGGAGTTAAATAGCTCTGGCCAAATAACAGAACAAAAGTTCCGTTAACCAGCAGGAAAATGGCTAAAAATCCAGGTAATAGCTTAAAAAATTTTTTTCTATTCGAGAGGAATACTGCAGCTAAAATTACAGCTATTGGCACTAAACTTAATAATCTTGTCACGCCGGCAAATCCAAAAAATATTCCTGACAAAAAATAATTATTCTTGTTCCACAGAAAATAGGTTCCTGCAACTAAAAGCATCGCTGCAATTTCCACTCCAAATGAAAAAACGGAATTAAACATTATGCTGTAGCTGAAAATGAACAATAAAAAGGAGGCCATTGCCGCGGCATAACCAAATTTTTCTTTTGCTATTTTATAAATCAAGAAGGATGAAATTAATGTTGAAGCCAATGGCAGGGACTTTAAAATGGCCACTTTAAACCCGAATATCTTGTATGCTAAAGCTATTAAGTAAACTTGCAATGGCGGATGGGCAAAGAAAAAATCCTTGTAAGGAATTTTTCCTTCACTTATCAAGCTGCCCATGTAATAGTAAACATTTTCATCTCCGGGCTGAGGCGTATTTAGACCTTTTGATATTATAAGTACAAACACAACTACAAAGGAATATAGCAAAATATAGAGTAGCTTGTTCCTATTCTCCATCACACATGCAGCTCAAGCAAAGCATTTATAATCTTTTTTATTTGGGAGAGGCTGCGCGTCGAAAGGAAAGGTATATAAACCAACAAAAATTACTCAATGGTAATACAATGATTAAAATAAGGGAGCCTACCAGCAAGTTTATCAAGATTAGATGTCCTAAATGCAAGAACGAGCAGATAACATTCGGAAAAACTGCAACAAAAGTCGATTGCCTCGTATGCGGCAAGACACTTGCTGAACCTACAGGCGGAAAAAGCAGAGTAAAGGCCAGAATACTGGAAGTGCTGGATTAAATTAAAATGCTTTTCAAGAAATCCGGTTTTCCAGAAGAAGGGGATTTGGTTCTTTGTACTGTTACAAGCGTCCAATATCATTCTGTGTTTGTTGATATTGATGAATATGCCAAAGGCGGCTTAATTCACATTTCTGAAGTTTCTCCTGGAAGAATAAGAAATATTAGGGACTTTGTAAAGGAAGGCAAGAAGGTCGTATGCAAAGTTCTGAGGATTAACCAGGAAAAAGGATATATTGACCTGTCTTTAAGAAGGGTTAACGAATCGGAAAAAAGGAGAAAAATAGACGAAATTAAAAAAGAGCAGAATGCGGAGAAAATTGTGGAGATCGCCGCTGGAAAAAGCGGTATAAAAGTAGAAGAACTGTACGAAAAAATCAATGAAAAAATAGGGAAAAACTATATTTCACTCCATAAATTTTTTGAAGATGTAGTAAAAGACAGCAAATTGCTGGAAGATTTGGGACTGGATAATAAATACGCAAAAGCGCTTGATGAAACAATAAACCAAAGAATCAAGCCGACAGAAGTCGAGATTATCGGGAAGCTTAAAATAGTGACATTTGCGCCAAATGGAATAGGCGCTATAAGGAATTCGCTAAAAAAAGCTGAAGAAGCGGTCAAGGGCAACATAAGAATAAATTACCTTGGTTCAGGGATGTACAGGTTTATGGTCAAGGCGCCTGATTATAAAGAAGCCGAGAGGCTTATGAAAAATGCAACTGAAAGCGCAATTGCCGAGATAACAAAAAACACGGGAACAGCAGAATTCAGCCGTGAGCAGACAAAATGAAGCATATTTTAAAATGCAGCAGCTGCAACAATTATACCATGAAGGAAATATGCTATTGCGGAAATAGCGCCTTTCCCGCAAAACCTCTTAAATACAGCCAAGAAGATAAATTTGGCTCTTACAGAAGACGCGCGAAAATTAATGAGTACATAAGTAGGGGATTACTATGAGAGAAAACTACTGGAAAATTGTGCAATCTGGAAAAACACCAAAATTAGACAGGCCAATCTTCATAGAGGGCTTGCCTGGCATCGGAAATGTCGGAAAGGTCGCGGTTGACTTCCTCATAGACGAGCTTAAGGCAAAAAAGCTGTATGAGATAACCTCTTACACATTTCCCCATTCTGTGTTCGTAAACGAGGATAACTTAGTTGAGCTGCCTGTTGTTGAGATATTTTACAGGAAGAGCACCGGCAAAAGGGATATTTTATTGCTTGGTGGCGACGTGCAGCCCATAGATGAAATAAGCTCTTACGAGTTTTCGGAAAATGTTCTTGATTTAATTGAAAAATTTAACTGCAGGGAAATCATCACTTTAGGAGGCATAGGTCTTATTGACATACCGAAAAAGCCAAGAATTTACTGCACAGGCAATTCCAAAAAAATGATAGCAAGATTTAAAGATGAGTTGGTCAGCAACAATATTTATGGCGTTGTAGGGCCAATTGTTGGTGTTTCGGGCCTGCTACTTGGGCTGGCTTCAAGAAGAAAGATTGAGGCAATTTCGCTTTTGGCGGAAACTTACGGCCATCCGATGTACTTGGGGATTAAAGGCGCAAAAGAAATTTTGAAAGTCTTGAATTCAAAGTTAGGCTTAAACATTGACATAAACAAGCTGGACAAGGAAATCAAGAATATTGAAAGCGAGTTAATAAAAAAAACAGAGCAGCTTAGCGAGGTTACAAAGCAAATAACCTTAAAGAGGTTGCAGAAACTTGGAAAAGGCGTTGATTATATTGGGTGATTTTTTCCCAAATATTTAAATATATACTGAATTTTAGTCTTCTTTGGTGAAATTTTGGACTTTAAAATAAAGAAGCTCAAAGCAAGAGAGGTCCTTGATTCCAGAGGCAACCCGACAATTGAGGTCAATTTAGCAACAGATTCACGCTGCTCTAAGTCAATTGTGCCAAGCGGCGCCTCCACCGGGATTCATGAAGCGCTGGAATTAAGGGATAACAACCAAAAAAGATTTTCTGGAAAAGGGGTTTTAAAAGCAGTTTCCAATGTGAATAATATAATTTCTAAAAAAATTATTGGAATGGATTGCAGGCGCCAAAGGGAAACCGATAATGTCTTGATTGAGCTTGATGGTACTAAAAATAAATCACGCTTGGGGGCAAATGCCCTTCTTGGGGTGTCTATGGCAGTTTGCAAGTCTGGGGCTATTTGCTCCAATACTGAAATTTATCGGTATATCCAAAAATTATCAAATTCTAAAAAATTAATTCTGCCAGTGCCTCAAATGAATGTTATCAATAGCGGAAGGCATGCAGGAATAGATAATGACATACAAGAGCATATGATAATGCCTGTTAACTTTAAGAGGTTTAGTGATGCATTAAGGGCAGGGGTTGAGACTTACCACATTTTGAAGAACTTACTGAAAACCATGTATGGCTCTAATGCAATCCTGCTTGGCGACGAAGGAGGTTTTGCGCCGCCGATTAGAGATGTTGAAGAAAGACTGGGGTTGCTTATGAAAGCCATTGAAAAGGCTGGCTACAGCGGAAAAATCAAACTGGCTTTGGATTGTGCCGCATCTGAATTTTATGATGAAAAAAACTCAAAATATAAGATTTTAAGTAAGGACTACAGCAGTTCTGAGCTGGTTGATTTCTACAAAAAATTGGTTCAAAAATTTCCTATAATCTCTATAGAGGACGGTTTTGCCCAAGATGACTGGAATGGCTGGAATTTGATGAATAACGAATTAGGCAAAAAAGTGCAAATTGTCGGGGATGACTTATTAGTTACTAATATGGCAAGAATCAATAGGGCTGTAGAGCATAATGCTTGCAATGCAATGCTTTTGAAGGTAAATCAAATTGGCACAGTGACAGAAGCAATTGATGCAGCAAATTTATCATTCAAAAACAAATGGAATGTTGTTGTGAGCCACAGGAGCGGTGAAACAGAAGACAGCTTCATTGCAGATTTGGTTGTCGGCATTGGCTCTAATCAAAGCAAATTTGGGGCGCCTGCAAGAAGCGAAAGAAATGCAAAATATAATCGTCTTTTGGAGATAGAGGAAGGATTAGGGAAAAAAGCTAGGTTTGCGAAATTGTCAGCAAAATATTTTCAACTGTTCTGACCTTTTAATGGAACAAATCTCACATCAGCATCATATCTTGTTTCATTCTCCAATTTTCCATTACTATACATCTGCTTTATTATATCACCTCGTTCTTGAGGAAATAAGAGAATTCCACCTTCTGGCCTTAATTGTTTTGCCAATACCATAAAGTTAAAAGAATCGGTATTGATTCCTGCAGTCAGATATATTCTATCAAAAGGCGCTTCACCCTCAAATCCAGCTGAGCCATCTCCATGTAAAATTTTCAATCTATTTTCAAGATTTTCTTGTCCAAATTTATTTGCTAGATTTTGTTTAGCTTTTTCTGCCAATTCCTTTATATATTCCATCGTTATCAAAAATCCTGAATCACCAATCAATAATGAACTGATAGCGGCATGATAACCGCATCCTGTTCCTATTTCAAGAACTTTCATGTTATCTCCTAATTCCAATATATCAGCCATGAATGCAACCAATGATGGTTGAGAACAGGTTTGGTTGTAACCAATAGGTACAGCTAAGTCATTGTAGGCTAAACTTCTTGTCTCAACTCTGTAATCTCTTCTAGATTTTAATAACATTGCGGTCCCATATAAAAGTAAATCCATAGGGTCTTTTTCAGATTTTTTAACATCCTCCCACTCTTTCAAAAATAAAATTAATTTGTTTGCAAAATCTGTATCAACCGTTGTTAGAATTGCTGGATCAGAATCTAAGAAGTTTGCCCTATCTACACGACTCATTGCCTCCAAAACCCTTTTGTCCCTCGGCGACTTATATCTTAAGAAAGTGTCTTTCTTTTCTACTATTTCCACTAATGAATTATTATTCATTATTAACTTGGACAAGAGTTTTTCGAATAAATAGTAAGAAATATATACTCCAGTTCTAAGAATAATAG
>JBBSVT010000080.1:0-13776 GCA_038046685.1 Nanobdellota archaeon | reverse complement strand
ACATCATACTACTACTATTTGCTTTTTTTGAAAAAATCTGCACAACTCCAGTTATTTAAGGAAACTTTATAAACCAAGAACAATTTATACAATACAGGGGGTGTTAAAATGGTAAATATCTTATATTGGATTAGCGGAACTGTAATCATCGCATTTTTTCTTGTTGGCATAAGAATTGTAAGGCCAATAGACCGGGGTTTAGTAGAAAGATTGGGAAAGTATAAGGGGTTTGCTGTGCCAGGCTTTAATTGGATAATCCCGATTGTGGATCACATGTTAAAAGTTAATATAACTGAGAGGATGGTAAATGCTCAACCGCAAGAGATCATCACAAAAGACAAACTTAACGCAAGAGTTGATGCGCAGGTTTACTTTAAAGTTAAGGATACAGAACAATATGTAAAAGATTCGCAATACAATGTTTTTGATTATAAAGATCAGATTGTGAACCTGGCCCGAACTACATTAAGGAATATAATAGGCACTTTAACCCTAAATGAGGCGAACAGCGGAAGAGATAAAATCAATAAGGAGCTTATGCAGACTTTGGCGCGAGAAACTAAGAGTTGGGGCATCGAGGTTGTAAGGACAGAATTGAAGGAAATTGATCCTCCAAAAGATGTGCAGGAAACAATGAACAAAGTTGTAAAAGCTGAAAATGAAAAAATAGCAGCAGTAGATTTTGCCACTGCAAGAGAAACACAAGCAGACGGTGAGAGAAGAGCTGCAATAAAAGTGGCTGAGGGCAGGGCACAAGCCGTGCAGATAGAAGCTAAGGCAAAGGCAGAAGCCATAAGATTAATAAATGAATCTGCTGACAAATATTTCAAGGGAAATGCCCAATTGCTAAAACAATTTGAAGTTACTCAAGACAGTTTAAAGAATAATTCAAAGATAATCTTGACTGAGAAGGGTATACAACCCGTTATTTTATTTGGAGAAGAAAAAGTGATACCAATCAAGGTGCCGCAAAAGAAATAAATCAAAATATAAGGAGGAACTAAATGGAAAAGAACTTTGAGAGACCAAAAGACATCAAGCAAGTAAGTGATGTAGTTTGGGAGATACCGCCATCCTACAAAAAAGGAATGTTGGTGCCTGCAAGAATTTATGCGACCAAAAAGCTTCTTGCAGAAATGGATGATGGCGTCTTTAATCAGGTAACAAATGTAGCATGCCTGCCTGGAATCCAAAAATACAGTTTCTGTATGCCCGACGGTCATATCGCTTTGTAGTTAGTTCTACAGCGAGGCATTTGGGGCTACGGTTTTCCAATTGGCGGAGTTGCAGCATTTGACGCAGAGACAGGAGTTATAAGTCCAGGTGGAATTGGTTTTGATATAAATTGCGGAATGAGATTAGTCACAACCAATTTGACTTTCAAAGAAGTCCAACCAAAAATAAGAGAGTTAGTTGACACTATGTTTAGAATAGTGCCGGCAGGTGTTGGTTCAAGGGGATTTGTCGACGTCAATAAATCCCAATTCAGGGAAATAATGGCCTATGGCTCGAAGTGGTGCGTTGAAAACGGGTACGGCTGGAAAGAAGATTTGGAAAGGACCGAGGGCTATGGAAGGATTGACTGGGCAGAGCCAGAAAAAGTTAGCCAAAAGGCAATGGAAAGAGGAATAAATCAACTTGGCACCCTCGGCTCAGGCAATCATTATCTTGAAATCCAGATTGTAAAAGCCGATAATATTTTTGATGAGGAATTGGCAAAGAAATTTGGAATAAATGCTCCTGAACAAATTGTTGTTATGGTTCATTGTGGAAGCAGGGGCTTTGGACACCAGATAGGAACCGACTACCTGAGAATCTTTGAGGGGACAATGAAAAAATACGGCATCGAGGTTTATGACAGAGAGCTTGCTTGCGCCCCATTCCAGAGCAAAGAAGGCCAGGATTATTACAAGGCGATGGCATGCGCAGCCAACATGGCATTCACAAATAGGCAAGTCATACTACATAGGATAAGGGAAGGATTTTCAAAAGTTTTCAAAACAGAAGCAGAAAAGCTTGATATGCACATGGTTTATGATGTTGCGCACAACATAGCAAAACTTGAGGAGCATATTATTGATGGCAAAAAGAAAAAATTGATTGTTCACAGAAAAGGCTCAACTAGGGCATTCCCTCCAAACCATCCTGAGCTAGCAAATCTTTACAAGGAAACCGGGCAGCCTGTGATTATAGGAGGCTCAATGGAAACTGGCTCATTTTTGCTTGTTGGAACTCAAAAAGCGATGGATGAAACATTTGGGAGCACTGCGCATGGCTCAGGCAGAACAATGTCAAGAACTGCTGCAAAGCATCAAGTTAGGGGTGAGCAGCTGCAGAAGGACATGGAAAAGAGAGGCATTTATGTAAAAGCAATCTCTATGTCTGGGCTTGCTGAAGAGGCCGGGTTTGCTTACAAGAATATAAATGACGTGATAAACGCAGTTTCGGAAGCAGGAATTTCAAAACCTGTTGTCCAGCTCCGTCCCGTCGGAAATGTAAAAGGCTAAACTTGAGATGAAAATATCAGTAAAAACTAAACCCAATTCCAAAAGAGAGGAGATTATGAAGATTGATGACAAAAATTTTATCGTTGAAGTAAAAGAGGCTCCTATTAACGGCAAAGCAAATATTGCGCTTGTAAAAACTTTAGCTAAATATTTCAATATTCCCTCATCAGCTGTGCGCATAGTTTCAGGGCATGCGTCTAAACAAAAAATTATTGAGATATCCTAGATAAAATGCCAATCATCCTACTCCAAATCCTAATTGCAGTTCTTATAATCAGCTTAATTTCTCTCCTTGGAATTTTTATATTATTAAAAGAAAAAATATTGACAAAAATTTTGTTTTTTCTTGTAAGCTTCGCTGCAGGCACTTTGCTCGGAGCGGCATTTCTTGATTTGCTTCCAGAAGCTCTTGAAGAAGGGTTTAACAATGCTATCCCTATATTTATTTTGCTTGGAATACTCTCATTTTTTATCCTTGAGAAATTCTTGTACTGGCATCACCATCATACAGGAAAAGAAGAGATTCATAGTTTTACCTACCTAAACATTGTAGGAGATTGCATCCATAATTTCTTAGACGGAGCTGTTATCGCGATTAGCTTTTTAAATAGCACAGCACTTGGCATAGTAGCAACAATTGCAATCATTGCCCATGAAATCCCACAAGAAATTGGTGACTTTGTTATTTTAATTTATGGTGGTTTCTCAAGATTGAAGGCCTTGGTTTATAATTTTTTGACTGCTTTAACATCTGTTATTGGAGCTTTAGTTGCTTATTTTTACTCGAGTGCTATACAAGACTCAACTACTTATGTAACAGCTTTTGCAGTTGGCGGCTTTATCTACATTGCAAGTACTGATTTGATTCCAGAGATTCAAAAAGAGAAAGATTTAAAAAAGTCATTTTTGCAGTTTGTATTGCTTGTATTTGGAATAATTTTGATATGGTTTGTGGGGAAAATATTTGAGTGATTAAGATGAGCAAAAAGAAGCATCTTCCTTATTACTTAAGTATAATTTTATCGTCGCTATTAATTTTCCTTCCTTATTTTGGAGAGGCGTATCAACATTCGACTGATGTTGCCTATCCTATAACAAAACAAATTGATGAAATACAACCTCAGCCGCAATCTACGCCACAAAAGCCAAAAATCAAGGTATTTGTATTAAGCAATGTCAACACTTGTATTATTGGCGAGTCTTGCACGACAAGTGCCTGCATCAACATAAAGGACATCAGCACAGACCAAATAATTAGAAGCTTTAAAAGAGAAGGTGCAGGGGTTGCAGTTGGTTACATGCCAAATGAGCTTACAGATGCTCAAAGAAATACTGCTTATTGCTTAAACCTTCAGTTCAGTTCTGAGGAAATCGCAACAATTAAGAACAAGATTAATACCTTTAGAAATCAAATCATAGATTACAGCAGTGGAAAAATAGAGCCGTTTATTGAAGTGATAGAAATAAATAATG
This sequence comes from Nanobdellota archaeon, assembly GCA_038046685.1. Classification (GTDB taxonomy): domain Archaea; phylum Nanobdellota; class Nanobdellia; order Woesearchaeales; family GW2011-AR4. The sequence goes on along the minus strand of JBBSVT010000080.1, from coordinate 9,796 downwards.
GAGGCGGCATACGCCTGAATCCTTATGAAAACGGTTTTTGGGTTCCAGCTGGCAACATACATGAGTTAACTAAACGCTATTACACCCGAGACACAGATTTTACCATTGCAGTATCTCCTTTACAAGATTTAACCAAAGGTGTTAAGTTCGAATCAAGCTTGTGCGATGGTGCTATGGACAGCACATGGAATTATGGCATTCCATATGCATGGGTTCAGATTGGTTGCGATCCTTTAGCTTTAACGCACGCATTTATGCATGAGCTTGCATGGGCAATTAACAAAATAAATCCGCCATATAATTTTAAATCATTTGAATCGAATAACTATGAGTATTATGGGCAAAGAATGTCTTGCTTAACTCAATTCAATGGAGCTTATTCCTATTTTCCAGATGCAGATACAGCTCCATTAGATCCAGATTTCGATTCCTGCAGAGGCAATTTTGGCGATAATTGGGTTGCCGGTTACTGTGCAAGCTTGACAAGGCAGGGGTTTGATGGCGAGGAATGCAACAGAAGATGGGACAGGCATGTTCTTAGTGAGCATTTACCTTCAAATTATGTTATCGTAGGAAATGCCTGCAGAAATGGAAGGCAAGATTTTGATGAAACTGGAGTTGACAGTGGCGGTCAATGCTCGATTTACCCTTTAGTAACAGCAACAATCACAACTCAGCAGTCTCCACAAATAACTCAACAATCTACCCAACCGAGTCCACAGATTCAAGATAGACAAGCAACAATGCCTAGTGAGTCCCCTTTTCTTGTTACTATCCCACAACAACACACACAAACTCCGAATGTGACCCAGATATCTCAACCTCAATTACCAACACCCAAACCAATTTCGAATGTCACAGCAAAGAATATTACAGAAAAGCCCCAACAAAAAATTACTATACAGGAGCCAAAAAAGAGAATAAGTATTATAAGAAGAATTTTTATTCGTTTGGCTGGGCTGTTCAGGCGCTAAAAATGCAGAAATACAAATTCCTTGAGAATGTGGCTATAGCAGACATTGCTTATGAAGCTTATGGAAAAGACCTAAATGAATTATTTGAGAATGCTGCATTTGCTATTTTTGAATTGAGCGCTAATCTTAAAACAATTCATGCAAAGAAAAAAGTTGAATTTGAGTTAGAGAATGAAAAAATTGATAATTTATTGTATGATTTTTTGTCAGAAATTTTGTTTTTGAAAGACTCAAAATACATGGTTTTTAAGAAAGTGAAAGTTACAATAACAGAAGATGAAAAAAATAAAAAATATCAGTTAAAAGCTATTCTTGAAGGTGATACGATAAATCCACAAAGGCAACAACTTGAGAACGACATAAAGGCAGTTACAATGCATATGTTTGAAATAAAAAAAGAAGAAAATCAATGGAAAGCGACTGTTGTGGTGGATATTTAAATCAAAAGATTTATATATCCAATTATAATATATTATAATGTGATTAAGATGTCAGAATTGTTTAAAGCAAAAGTAAGGAGAGTTGGAACTTCTTTAGGGATTTTAATACCTAAAGGAATAGCAGAGCAAGAAAAAATAAAAATTGGAGAAGAAATACAACTTACTATATCCAAACAAAGAAGATTAGAAGAAATTTGGAAGTTAATTGGAACTGCTAAAGGTACTAAATCATTTGCAAGAGATAGAATAGATAGATTAGAAAGGTACTAATGCTGCTCGATACTTCAGCTTGGATAGAATTCTTTCAGGACACAGACAAACGGCCAATAGTTCAAAATATATTAAAAAACGAAGAAAATTTTACAAGTGAAATCACTTTTGCGGAAATTATTAATTGGTGCTTTAACTATAAATTGGAAAATAAAGCGAAAGAATATATAAATGGGATTAAAAAAGGCTCAAAAATTTTAATGCTAAATGAAGCTGTTATAATCTATGCTGGAAAATTAAACTACGAAAGAAAGAAAATTGTAAAAAATTGGGGCATGGTTGATTCTTTGATATTGGCAACGTCATTGCTTTATGATTTAAAGATTTTGACAAAAGATTCTCATTTCAAAGATGTGGAGAATGCAAAAATTTTATGATTTCTCTTATTCCATTTTGTTAAATCTAAAGAATTCCTCTTTTTACTTGTCTAAAGAGTGATGATTTAAAAATCTAAGTAAATTTTTCACCATACTCCTTAAACAATTTCTGCAATGCCTTAACCTTTTCTCCAACTTTATCTCTTAAAATTATATTGTCAATCTGCCTTACAGGCATTACTTTTATAGACGTTCCTGTTATCAAATGCTCATCATAATCATTTATTTTTTTTAGTGGAATATCCTCTTCTTTAACATTCATTACTTTTCTAGCAATCTCAGAGATTATTTTTCGTGTTATGCCTTCCAAGACTTTCTCCTTCGGAGGCATTATCAAAGTGTTATCTTTCACAACAAAAAAGCTTGTTCTTGTTCCCTCTCTTATATTATCATCCCTATCAACCAATAGAGCATCAATTGCATTATTTTTTTCTGCTTCTCTATAAGCAACATAGTTTAACAGTAAATTTTTTGTTTTTGAAATTGGCATAAATCTTTCGCCATTATAAGTTATGAGCTTTACACCTGCATTGTAATATTTATCAGGATAAAAGGTCAAGCCAACGGGAAAAATAAATAATAAAGGCGCAGTATCTTTTTCCTGGCCGATTAATAAGACTCTGAGCAAAGCATCTTTCAAGTTGTTTTTTTCAATTAATATTCCAGCCCATTCTATTAAGTTATCTTTTGTGAAATTATGCTCAATTCCTATAGCATCAGCTGACTCGAATAATTTTTTAACCTCTAATTCCGGCAAAAACATTTTGCCTTGAGTAACTTTTATATTAGAATAGACTGCAAAATCAAAGAACAATCCTTTGTTATAAATAGAAATACCTGCCTCATCTTTTTCTATTAATTCGCCGTTTTTAATGACAAATTTGACTTCCATTAAAATCTTTGAAATAAAATGTTGCTTAGTTTAAATATTTTGTTGAACTTAGACTGAAAGTATGTGTGACACTGTTATATTCTTCAACCCTATGAGCGAAACGGAGTGGGGTTGACCTACGCAACCAGAGTTATGACGCAAGGGGCACTCGTAATTAAGTGCAAAGCACAATTCAACAAAAGAAGCTAAGGCAAAAAACAAAGTAAAGGAAAAAATAAAGAAAAGGATTATGTTGGGATTTCTGGTGGCATTGATGGTTTTGATTTTTCAAAAGAACAGTTATCTTTTACTTTAATTGCTACACCCACCCCTACCTGATTGGGCTCAAAATCATCTTCTATCTCTACTTTAAACCATTGTTGCGTTTGTGGATTGAAAAAATATACTTTCTCAATTTCACAATTGCCGGGTAAGTCTTTTATTTGTATATCTGCCATATCCTTAGAAACTGTTAATAAGTTCCACCCACGATAAAGTTTTACATAGCTTAAAGTTTTAATATATTTCTCTTCAATTTCGGCTGTCATTTGTTCTTCAGAATAAACCCAAATTGCATGATTTTGGAAGATGTATCTCTCTTCTCCATTTACCATTGGAAATAGAAAATCCTCGCCATATTTCTCTAAGTGAGGTTCCCACTCATCATTAGGGCCCATTTGGTAATACTTCTTTTCCAGAGGATCGAACCAATAAGCAGCAGTAATCGGGGGAGAGAAATCATGTGAATCAATATCATCTGTATAACTTATTAAATTCCATCCTTTACCAATGTAGACTTGATAATCTTGTTGAGAAATAACAATATTAGTGAGAACTATTAGCAACAATAACATTGCAAATATTAAAATGATTTTTTTCATCTCATTTACTCCGGAAATTTAGGCGGTTGTGGGACACTGCCTGTGCTTTTTTGTGAATTTTGCTGTTGTTCGGGATTTACTTGATTTTGCTGCTGGCTTCCAGACTGATTGCTCGATGAAGCGCAACCTTCAATAACGAATAGTCCAATAAGAAGAATGAGTGATATCACAATAATTTTTTTCATGCTACCTAGATGAACCAACTTCTTTATATATTTTTGTTTTTTGTAAACCGACAAAAACTTTATATAATAAATGTGATTTTTTTTAACATTATTGGGGGTTAAAAAATGACTCAAGTGAATAATAATTTAAAAAGCACTCCTCTTTTGAATGAACATATCAAATTAGGCGCAGTCATGGTTCCCTTTGGAGGATGGTACATGCCTGTTCAATACACGAACGTTATTGACGAGCACCTAACTACAAGAACAAGGGTAGGCATTTTTGATACATGCCACATGGGAGAATTCATTGTCACAGGTGAAAAAGCGGAAGAATTTCTGCAAAACATTGTGACTAATGACATAAGCAGACTGGACACAAATCAAGCATGCTATAACTGCCTTTGCTATGAAAATGGGACGGTTATTGATGACCTCTTTGTTTACAAGCTGAAAAATGGGGAATTCTTTGTTGTTGTTAATGCATCAACAATTGAAAAGGACTTTAATTGGTTTCTAAAGCATAGAATAGGCGATGTAAGCCTGAGGAATATAAGCGACGAAACTGCGAAAATTGACATACAGGGGCCATGCGCGCAGGCGACAATCCAGAAATTAACTGATTATAATTTGGAAAGCATTGAAAGATTTGGATGCGAGAAGATTATCTTCAAGGGTTTTAATGAAGAAATCTTAATTTCAAGAACGGGGTATACTGGCGAAGACGGTTTTGAAATTTACTTCAGTCCAGGATATGCTTCGCTTTTGTGGAACAAAATCTTGGAAGCTGGAAGGGAATTTGGGATAAAGCCATGCGGATTGGGAGCAAGAGATACTTTGAGATTGGAGGCATGCTACAGCCTGTACGGGCATGAGATTAACGAGGAGCTCACCCCGATTGAAGCTGGACTTGGATTTGCAGTGAAGTTTAACAAGGATTTTATTGGAAGGAACGTGCTCGAATTCCAAAAAAATAATGGGACAGAAAGAAAACTAATCTGTTTTGAAATGCTGGAAAAGTCTGTGCCAAGGGAAAAGTACGAGATTACTTTAGATCATGAAAAGGTTGGATTTGTGAGCTCAGGAACATTTTCGCCAACTTTTAAAAAAGGTTTGGGCATGGGCTACATAAGGTCGAACTTAGCCGACATAGGCAAAGAAATCTCTATTTTAATTAGGGGAAAAGAATATAAAGGGGTTATTGTTGCTAGGCCTTTTTATAAGTACAGGGGGGGCAATTAATGACGTATATTGGAGAAATTCCGGAGAATCTGAATTTTACGAAAGAGCATGAATGGGTAAGATTTGACGGACATATTGCGGTAATGGGAATAACTGATTATGCGCAGCATGCATTAACAGATGTTGTTTTTGTTGAGCTTCCTGAAATCGGAAAGAAAGTCCAGCAGCTAAAACCTTTCTGTGTTGTTGAATCCGTAAAATCAGTTTCTGACATTTACGCCCCGATTTCTGGCGACGTTGTTGAGGTTAACAAAGACCTAAGAGAAAAGCCCGAATACATAAACAAAGATGCTTATTCAAAAGGTTGGATTGCAAAGATTGAATTTTCTGACAAGAGCGAAACTAGCAATTTGATGGACCATAAGGGCTATAAGAAATACCTAGAGGGGTTAAAGCATTAACCAAAATGCACTACGTTTCAAACACAGAAGAGCAAAGAAAAGAGATGCTCGAGACTATTGGAGTCAGCAGCATACTGGATTTGTTTGATGACATCCCTCAACATCTTGTGCTTAAACATGGCCTTAAGCTGCCTCATGCTTTGTCGGAAATTGAAGTGAAAAGATTGCTGAAGAGCATAGCTGCTAAGAACAATGTTGGCATGACTTCATTCCTGGGCGCAGGGGCTTACAATCATTTTAGTCCCGCAGTTGTGAACCATCTTCTTTTGAGAGGGGAATTTTTTACTGCATACACCCCTTATCAGCCGGAGATTAGCCAGGGAACCCTGCAGGCAATCTTTGAGTATCAAACAATGATTTGCAGGCTTACTGGAATGGATGTTGCTAATGCATCCATGTATGATAACAGCAGCGCATTGGCAGAAGCTGCAATTATGGCATGCAGAATCACAAAAAAAAATAAGATTTTGATTTCTAAAACTGTTCATCCAGAGCACAGAGAGGTTGTCAAGACATATGCTAATGCTAACTCAGTTGAGCTAGGTGAGTTGAATTTCCGGGAAGGAGCAACCTTGATTGAAGAAAGCGATGGCTTTGCAGCAGTTATAGTCCAACAGCCAAATTTTTTCGGCTGCATTGAGGACTTGGATGAAATCGCAGGATTTGCCCATAAAAATGATGCGTTATTCATTGTAAGCGTAAATGAGCCGACCTCATTGGGAATATTAAGAAGCCCAGGAGGTTATGGTGCCGATATTGTTGTTGGGGAAGGCCAGTCATTCGGCAACAGCCTAAGCTTTGGAGGCCCATTTGTTGGCTTTATGGCCACTAAAAATGAATTTGTAAGGCAATTGCCTGGAAGATTGGTGGGCCAAACTCTCGATAAGGAAGGAAGAAGAGGCTTCGTTTTGACGCTGCAAGCCAGAGAGCAGCATATAAGAAGGGAGAAAGCAACATCAAATATCTGCACGAATCAGGCATTGAATGCATTGGCAGTCACAATCACATTGGCAGCTTTGGGCAAGGAATTGAAGAATTTGGCATTGCAAAATCTGCAAAAATCCCATTATGCTGTGAACAGCTTGGAAAAAGCAGGAATTAAGAAAGTTTTCACAGCTCCTTTCTATAACGAGTTTGTTGTGGAGCTTGATGATATTGACAAAACAAAAGAGAAGTTGATAAAAAATAATATTTTTCCCGGAGTGGATTTACATAGATTTTATCCAGAGCACAAAAACAGAATGCTTTTTTGCGTAACTGAGATGAATACAAAAGAAGAGATTGATAACTTGATAAGTGTATTGGGAGGTTAATTAGAAAATGTTGAATATGAAATCAAAAAATCAATAACGACAATTAAAAATATCAATAAGAAATTAAAACAAAAAATCAAAAATTTCAAAACAATAACTTATGAAATTACCAAAAAAATGAAACTTATCTTCGAAAAAAGCGTAAAGGGAAGAAAAGCTGTTGAGCTGCCAAAATTAGATGTGCCTTTGCAAGCAAATCTAATCCCGGAAGAGTGTGTTAGGCAGGAGCTTGAGCTGCCGGAAGTCAGCGAATTGGATGTGGTAAGGCATTATACTGAATTATCCAGAAGAACTTTTGGTGTAGACAACGGATTTTATCCACTGGGGAGCTGTACAATGAAGTATAATCCAAAAATAAACGAGGACACTGCAAGATTAGAAGGATTTTCACAGCTCCATCCTTACACTCCTTATGATTTCTGCCAGGGAGCTTTGCAAATCATTTTTGAGCTTGAGCAGTACCTAAATGAAATAACCGGAATGGATGCATTTACCTTGCAGCCGTCAGCAGGTTCTCATGGCGAGTTGACTGGAATAATGATAGTAAAAAAATATTTTGAAAGCATTAATGAACACAGGTCAAAAATCCTGATTCCTGACTCTGCCCATGGAACAAATCCTGCATCTGCAGCCTTATGCGGGTTTGAATGTGTAGAGATTAAGAGCAGCAGCGACGGCGAAATTGATTTAGTAGATTTAAAATCAAAATTGAGCAAAGAAGTTGCTGCTGTGATGATTACAAATCCAAACACGCTCGGCTTATTTGAAAGAAAAATATTGGAAATATCAAGGCTTGTGCACGACAATGGGAGCTTGGTTTATATGGACGGCGCGAATTTAAATGCAATGGTTGGCATTGTTAAGCCCGGTGATTTTGGAATTGATATTTTGCACAGCAATTTGCACAAAACTTTCTCAACTCCCCATGGCGGCGGAGGCCCAGGCGCTGGTCCTGTCGGAGTTAAGAAAAAACTGGAAATTTTCCTGCCAAAGCCAAGAGTTGATTTTGTAGATGGCAACTATATGCTTAATTTTGACCTTCCGCACTCAATAGGAATGGTAAGGGCGTTTTATGGAAATTTTGGCATCTTGGTTAGGGCGTATACTTACATAAGATCAAATGGGCATGAGGGTATTCGCGCAGTTGGAGAAAATTCGGTATTAAACGCAAACTATCTGCTTGCAAAGTTGAAAAAGCATTACCATGTGCCTCACAACAGGATATGCAAGCACGAGTTTGTGCTTACAGACAAATATCTAAGCAATGGTGTTACCACAAATGATTTAGCTAAAAGATTATTGGATTATGGAGTTTACGCACCTACAATTTACTTCCCAATGATTGTTCATGGCGCGATTATGGTAGAGCCTACAGAAACTGAAAGCAAGGAAACCCTTGACAGGTTTGCAGAAATCATGATTAAGGTAAAAGAAGAGTCAGAGACAGAGCCGGAGACAGTGAAAGCAGCTCCATTGACCACTCCAGTTTCAAGGCTCGACGGGGTATTGGCTGCGAGGAAACCAGTTCTCAAATTTGAGGAAAAAATGATTTTGAAAGAGCATGAGTGAAAAATTTGAGCTTCTTTGTGCCTAAATCTTTTGGCATTGTATTTTAGAATTCCTACTTATATTCTGTAAAATAGAAAAATTTATATAATTATATGTATAATTAAACTTTGTGAGAAATTATGTTTAAATCTGAAACAAAATTAAGGGCATGGGGAAATTCGATTGGAGTAACCCTGCCTAAAGAAATGCTTAAAGGAGCGGGTTTGTCTATTAACGATGAAGTAGAGGTTATACTAAGAAAAAAGTCGAATCCCCTCAAAGACGCCTTTGGAAAGCTAAGAGAATTTAAAGCAAAATCTGGAAAATCTACTGATGAAGTATTAAAGGAAGTAGATGAAGAACTGAAAAGCAGGTTTGACTAGAATGAAATATTTTCTAGATACATACGCATTAATAGAAATTGCAGAAGGAAATCCAAAATACAAACAGTACTTAGAGATTGATTCTGCCACTTTAAAGGACAACTTAGCTGAATTATTCTACTTTTTGCTGAAGAAATATGATGAAAAAAGTGCTGATTTTTTTCTTGATAAATTTGCAAGACTAGCTGTGGAATTACCCATTGAGGTGATTGCCAAAGCGATGATTTTTAGGCATCAGCATGCAAAAACAAGATTTTCCTATATTGATTGTTTCGGATATATTTATGCGCGAGAAAATAAAATTCTCTTTTTAACCGGGGATCGGGCATTTCAAGGAATGGAGAATGTGAAAATTGTGAGGTAGGGGATTTCTAAAATGCTCGTATAATTCCTTGAATTATGCTAAAAGGCAAAGAGGATAAGGGGATTTGAGAATAGAATTAAAGACGTGGCATTAGGCGAGTTTGTTGAATAATCTATTTGTATAGGGATCAATTTTGTTCGTTAAATCCGAAAATTTTTTTTCTTCTCTTTCAGGAAATTGCGCTCTGACTGCGGCTTCTAACCTATCCGCCTCGGTTGTTTGACCTAAACCCCTTAACCTATCGGCAAAATAGTTCAATACTGCTGCAATTTCTCCTTCTCTTCTACTGAATCTTTGAGCATAAGAGCCATCTTTCCCTGAAACAACTTGCTGATAAACTTCTCTTAAGAAAGCTAATTGAACTTGTCTATCTCTTGCTAAATAATCCCTAGCTTCAGCAACTACTTCTTCATGGACTCTTGGCTTTACACCTTCACCTCTTTGGTATACTGCTCTCATTGTTGTAGTAGATGTAGCCATCGGTTCATAATATGCTGTGCCCACAACTCTGGTTTCTAACTTGACTTCGCCATTTGAACATTCTTCAACCTAAAATTTTCACCTTCTC
>JBBSVT010000079.1:0-34463 GCA_038046685.1 Nanobdellota archaeon | reverse complement strand
TTAAAATTAATCAAGGTTGTCGCCAGATATTATACCCCGAAGAGATGACAATGTCCCATGGTTTATATAATAATTTTATGCCCCTGCGGAAATATAAACGAATTCATTAAAACTAAGGGAACTTTTTTATTTTTTTATGTTTCTGATTGCATCAAGTATTCATTGAAGCAGTAGCCAATAAAAGGTTTTTCATCCACCTCAAGCTGACAAGTTTCTAATGCGTTATAGTAATCTTCCCTGTCTTCATAAGGGATATCGAGCATAGGATACCCATATTTTTTTAATATAAAATTCATTAAAAGCCTTGAGATTCTGCCATTACCATCTGTAAATGGGTGTATTGTCACGAATTTTAAATGTACTAAGCAGGCTAATTCAAAAGGGTGCAGTATCCTTGCTTCTTTATACCATTCGAAAAAAGCCTTTAATTCATAATCAAGTTCTTCATAATGGGGTGGCTTAAACATAACTCCATAAATTCCAACGTCTTCTTCTCTTATATGTCCTGCATTCTCGTCAATATTCTTAAGTAAAATAGAATGCAATTTGAGTATAAACTCAAGATTTAAGTCTGCTTTTTCTTTGAGCATATAGTTGAATGCCTCTGCATGATTTTCAGCCTCTTTAACTTCTTTTGATGTCTTGCCCTTTGGCATTATCCTATCAACAAGAATAAGGCTTGTTTCTCTTAACGATAAAGTAGATCCCTCAATTCTATTTGTGTTGTAGGTGAATTTTATCAAGAAACCCTTTATGAATTTCTCCTTTGCAATACTTGAAAGGCTTTTGTATTTTTTATCAAACTCATGCTTTAACTTTTCTACTTTTTCAATTTGTTGTTCTGTTAAGTATCTCGAAATTGAGACATTGAATTTTTGAAGCTGCTCGCTGGTGGGTTTTTTCCTGCCAAGATACTTTTCAATCTTTTTTACTTTATTCTTGATTCTTATACTTCTGACTAAATAGTAATAGTTATTGCCTTTAATTTTCTTAATCCTTATGTAAGCCATTGGTTAGTCACCACACTTTTTATTAGTTAGTCACCACAGTTTTTAAATTTACCGCTAGATTCTACTTTTTAGTATATGAAAAATTCAAAAAAATGCCCCTGCGGAGCAACAGAGATTAGTTAATGTAACCTTTTCTATCTTAGTTTTCTTTTACTATAAATGTCTAAGTATTTTTGCGGATTTTCGGCTGAATTCCATTCACTCAGGAATTGAAAACCGAAACATTTAAATATTCTATGTTAAATACACTTAACATAAAATCGATTTTACGTTAATTAAACATGCCAGAAATTAAAGAAGCTTTGCGGGACTTTAACCCGTGGTGGAAAGGGAAATTTAAGGTGGCGTTTAAGGAAAGGGAAATCTATTCGCAAATTCAAAAGTATCTCTCATTGCCACACATTATAGCCTTTACGGGCTTAAGAAGGACAGGAAAGACTACATTAATGCTCAAAATTGTTGAGGACGGCATTAAAAAAGGCATTGATGCAAGAAACATAGTTTATTTCTCGTTTGACGAATTTAAGGGCGCAGAAATAAGAAAAATCTTGGCTGAATACGAAAGCTTGATGGAGCGTGATTTTAAAAAGGGAAAATATATGCTGCTGCTTGATGAGATTCAGAAAATGGACGATTGGGAAAACCAGCTTAAGGGAGTTTATGATACTTTTGGGAAAAACATCAAGATAATAGTTTCCGGCTCAGAATCCTTGTTAATAAGGAGGAAATCAAAAGAAACATTGGCGGGAAGGATATTTAACTTTAAAGTCGAGCCCCTTTCCTTTAGGGAATTCCTTTTGTTCAAAGGCATTGACTTTAAGCCCGTGGGACTTTATGAGAAAGAACTTGGCAGATTGCTTGATAGATATGCATTAACTCTCGGATTTCCGGAGTTAGTAAACATTAACGATAAAGAAATCATAAAAAAATACATAAAAGAAAGCATAGTGGAGAAAGCAATCTTCAGAGACATCCAAAATTTATTCAAAATAAAGGATGCATCAGTTATCGAGTCTCTGCTTAATATATTTCTTGAGGAGCCCGGCCAGCTTGTTGATATTTCTGAGCTTTCCAGAGAGCTTGGCATTTCAAGGCAGACAATTTCCATCTACTTAACTTATCTTGAAGACTCGTTTTTAATAAAAAAATTATACAACTACTCAAAAAACAGGAGAAAAGTCGAAAGAAAGCTGAAGAGGTATTACCCGACAATAATCTCAGCAGACCTTTTATTCAGGGATGATGACATGTCAAAATCCAGGGTTTTTGAGTGGCTGGTTATAATGCAGCTCAAAGCTGAATTTTTCTGGAGAGACCCTTATAAAAATGAAGTTGATGCTGTGCTCATTGAAAAGCAGCCTTTGCCTGTTGAAATCAAATACGGAAAGATTGATACCAACGGAATCCTGGCATTCATGAAAAAGTTTGATATTAAGGAAGGAGTTATAATAACCAAGGATAAAGAAGAAAAGCATAAATCCAATGGCTCAATTATTTCATTTGTTCCTGCGTTTAAGTTTTTACTGAAAGATTAATTTATTGTTTCAACTATTACACCCTATTAATAATCTCCATAAGGGAATATTTTTTCTTGTGCAGCGCAGTAATTTCTTCTCGTGTTTTTCCGAAGAAACTGCCTTTTTTATCCAGCATTTTTATTGATTCCAGCATCTTGCCTGCCTTTTTGTAAGGCCATCCTGAGCCAGACTTAATCCAGCTAAAGCAGAGCTTTTTGAACAAATTGCACGCAAGCTCAGGATTTTCAATGCTTAACTTTTTTGCCAGCAATTCCAAATAGTCAGAATCAGACAAGTTTTTTGAATGTTCATAAGCATTCCTGAAATCATTTTCATTGTAGTAAATTCTTGAAAGAAGGCTGTTTCTATTTTTTCTTTTTGCATCTTTAGCAATGTCTTTAAAATATTTTTCCCATTCTTCTTTTGAGGATTGTTGTTTCAATTTAACAGCATAATTAAAATCCCCTGTTCTTTTTAATAGGGTTAACAGCGTTCTCTGAAGTTCGTTGAAATCTCCTAATTTTCTTAGAATAACAATCTTCTTGTTCTCAATATCTTCTGAAAAACCTTTAGTTTTTTTACATTCTATTAATGCCTCGTCTAATCTATTAAGGGAAATTAATTTATCAATTAATATTGTATTAAAGCCAGATTCTTTAGCTATTTCCAAATATTTGTCATTCATTCCAATTTTATCATATAATTCAAGATAGAATTGTTTGTAATAGTCTTCGTCATTATCATGCTCTGAACCGCTTGGCTTATAACGCCATTGTATTAACTCAATATCTTCTTTGCCTGCGCACATTCCAATTAATGCTTTTTCGTAGCTGCTATCAAGTCCATAGTCATCTTTATCTATTAAATCAAGAATATTTTTTATGAACAGCTTCTTTTGTTCTGTAGTTGGATTTGTTTTTGAGAAGATTTCCCCATAAGTTTTAAACCAGTCTTCAAGAAATATTCCCAAGTCCCCTTCGTCATGCACACTTTCAACACCCTTAATCATAATGTCAGAGCAAATTTTCATTTCATTCAATAAGTCTTTATCCCATAAGCCTTTATTCCTTCTAATACCTTCAAGAATAGTTTCCAATTGGGATATTAAATCTCTTACTTCATCCCATTCCCAGAAATCTGAAAATAATCTCCTTATTTTTGAAATAATCTCTTTTCTTTCAATTTTAACAAATGCTTTTAGTTCAGGGTGTTTGCCAATAAATGCTTCCATAAGCTCAATTAACTCTTCTTTGCTTTTTCTGGCAAGAATCTTGTCAATAGATTCTTTAGGCTCTCTTTTAGTGTCTTTTAACTCTTTATTGAATTTGCCTTTTATCGACAGCCATTTTAACAGCATGGCCGCAGAATGCTTGCAGTTAAAATCGCATGGACACGAGCAGTCACAGATGATATCATCTTCAGAATCAATAGATATTATAACATTATAATTTTGGTTTCCTCTAACAATACCTGTTATAGTATCAGTGTTGGCAGGCTCTATCGATTTTACACAATCTTCCTCAAAATACTCCTCGCCTCTTAAAAATATAACACTGTCAAATAAATCCTGCACATCCTCAATTGTTATGTCTTTGATTGTTTTTGGCATTTTATCCTGCCATGAAAAAATTGCTTTCCTCTTTTAACATCTTAATCCTTTGTTGCTGGTAATTTTTGACTTCGGCAGACAAAGGATGAGACTCATCAACAGCAAGATGTGTTAAAGAAATGACAAGAGCCTCACTTTCAAAAGGTATCGCACATATAATGCCTCCGAAAGGTCCTGAGTCATAAACATCCTCTACTTTATATTTTTGTCCTTTGCGGATATTTTTGCCTTCTTTTTGTAGCTCTTTTAGAGCATCTCTTCTAAAATACACTTTAAAAGGCAAAGATTGCTTTAACCTATCAATAAGTTTCATGTTTCTCTCCCAAATGTGATTACGAGTTTTATTGCTCCCTTACTTTCCATTTTTAACTTGTCAAAATTCTCTTTTGTAACAAGTACCATACACCATACCTCTCAAATGTGGCGGAATTCTGAAATTGCTTTCCTTTTCGCCAATCATTCCCATCGTAAGTGCCATCATGGAAATTAGAAATTCTCCGCTTCGAGAGACACATTTTTCATTGCTTATATCTTTTTTGCACTTTGGGCAGATAATATTATCTCTCAAGATTATTTCCTCGCCTCCGTCCATCCTAAATGCCGCAGGACCAATCTCAAACTGCCTCGTCCTCTTGCGGCATTCCAGGCATTTTATTTCGATCTCCATATTACAACATTTTACTCATTTCGTCTTTTATTCTACTTACCATACTCATCTCTTCTCTATCATTCCAAAATTCCGCCATGCCATAAATTTTAGGTAACATTATACCTAATGACCTTAAAATGCTTTTTCTTATAATATTGTCGTCCAGTTTAAAGAATAGGGAATACAACCTATAAAATAGATTTCTAAAATATTCATAAAATAAGTTCACTTCTGCTTCGCTTGTTTTTTTGATAGTATTAATTATAGGTAAGATTTTGATTAAGGAATTAAGATTTTTTATCAAATGGAAACAGGCATGCCTAATATCCCCATCTTTGTCACTTGAACTTTCGGCGGCGATTTTGCACATTTCGTGAAAATTTTTAGCATCCATGCAAAATCCAATGTTTGATATGAGAATGATTGCATTATACTTTATTTTGCCTTTAGACTTTCTGAGGAGTTTGATGATTAAAGAGAAATAATCATTCTTTAAAGTTAACGATGCGTTTTTTGGGTTTGCTAATACTTTCTTTTGCTCTTTTAAGAGTGAGATTACTTCCTCTTCATTGTTTTTCTCTTTCAGGTAATTTAATAGGACTTGTTTATTCATTTTTAGTCTGTGTTAGTTCTATTTCAACTAGTCCGTCATCATGTAATTCGTCGGGGTACATCAAACCTTTAACTTTGTACAAGCCATAATCCTTATTGTCAATTTTAATCTGCATTGATTTATTTTTATTTTGAGAAAGAATTTCCGACCTATACAACTCTATAACAAGTAGGGGGGGAATTTTCAAAATTAATTTGAGGTTTTGTGTCTCTGCTTTTATGCGATGCTTTGGATAGGATAAATAGCTAGTACACCAGTCATTCTCACTTTTTAGTCCCATTTGAACCTTATGAAGATCCTTGTCGTTGATTTTTACTTTAACCATTTTTACACCAAAGTTGCATTTTCAAATATTTTCTCAAAAATTCTTTCTGTCTAGGTGATTGTTTTCATTTCCTAGCCAGTGTATCCGCACATACCTGTCCTCGGAGAGTTAACAAAAGGCAGCAGCATATCTTCGCCGCATTCGTGCTTTTTTGCGCAATCCTTGCATAAACATCCATCGCCATCCCAGACACATTCCGAGCAGATTTCCTTTGCTGGCTTTTCGCATTTGCACTTGAAATCCGGAAGGTTGTTTCTTGCAACAATGTTGCTCTTGCCAGCTTTGCCATTTCTCTCTGATACTAAATTAAGCAAAAGCGTTGTTGTAGTTCCAAAATCGTACTCATGAATAAATTTCAGTCCTATAGATAATACCTTGTTAAGCCTCACACTCATGCTCTTATCATCATCCTGTGGATGTGACGAATAGAAATCAGTCAAGATCCTAAAACCACTCATATGGCCGCAGCATTCAAGCCATAAATCCCTTAAAAAGGAATCGATATCCTTCAGTGTGCTGCTGGAATCAACCTCAAAATAAACCCAAAATGGCTCGCAGCTTGCTTTTATTAAATATACCTTCCCATTTCCTTTGTCCTGCTCAATTTTTTTCTTTCTTTCAGGGCAGCCTTGCAAATGCTTGCCCATTGCACTTCCTGAAAAAGCCTCATTGCAATAATTGCATTTCCCATCAGACTTCATTTTAACACCTCAAATTCCCACCTTTTTCTACCTTAGTTTTTTTATGATAAATCGACAGGTATTTATTTTTTGCGGATTTTCGACAGAATTTTGTTTAAACGCGGAGGGCATTTTGACTAAGAACAGATGCCCCTGCGGGGACTTTCCCAGCGCGCATAAATCAAATAGTTGCAAGCGAAGCGAGCACTCGAGGCTTGATGCCTCGCAAAGTGTCAACGGATTTATGCCGTTGTATTGAACCCCGTCCGCAAGGTATTTGCCAAAGCTATCTTTGACCGCAACCTCGCATTCTGGTCCGGTAAACTACAGGGGCGATAGAACTTGGTTAAAATATATTGTTTATAAAGTTTTTTTAAATTTTCTATTCTTCCCAATCCCTTAGGCTAATCTGCCCTTTTCTTTTGTTTTCAGGCACTTGAATCTGCTCTTGGCCGATCTGCTTTTTTAGGCTTAATGCAACTTTCTCGCCAAGAATTTGCGTCAAAGTGGTTAAATCGGCATTTTTTAAGTCCTTTACCTCTCTTATCCTGTTTCTGAACAAAAGTCTGGCCCTTACTCTTCCAATATTTTCCAGCCGCACCAATGGCAATAACTCTTCCTTGATTCCATATCTGAGTCTCAGCCTCAGCTTTACAATCTCTTTTATTAAATACTGGTAATGCATTATCCTGCAGATTTCTTCTGTTGAGTAAAGCAGCCAATCCGCAATTTCAAGCTTTGTTCTTAATTCACCCGGTCTTGTGTTGTATTCTTCAAACAGGAAATCCTCGTCCTGCTCGTTTATCCAATGATTGAACATAAGGGCAGTCTTTACTGAATTTAAAAAATCTTCATATTCGGGCTCGTACATTGACGGCTCGTTCTCAAGCAAATAGTCGCTGAGTTCGAGCATAGCTTCCTGTACCTTGTCATATTCCCTAATTCCAACTTTCAGCAAAGGTCTTATCTCCAAAGTATGCGAAATCATCTGCAATAATGAAAAAGGCTCAATTTTTTTGTCGGACCCGTTTCTCATGCACGTAACAATAAAGTAAGCGGTCAATGGATCGATGTAAAGCTCAGCAACTCTCTTGCCTATAAGTGTTGCTTTTAGTTTTTCATTATCAATCTCGTCAGCATCAGAAAAATCATCTCCAGGACAAATTACAAACTCCCATTCTTCAAGCATGTCAATAACTTTATTTATTGTTGCATGCAGCCTTCTCAAATCCTTAAATTGATGCGCATAAAATGTCTTATCAAAGAAATTAAAAAGCTGTTTCCGAGTTGAAGTAAAATCTGCAGCGATTAATGACAGGACATAAGTTCTGAGAACAGGCTCAACCGCTAGCTTCGAGTAGATATCTTCTGGAGTTCCGTTTAAATATCTCTCCTCTATTTTCTCCTTTTCCCCCTGCGTCAATGCTATTACAATAGCCTGGCCTTCATTGTCGTAATTTGGCCTTCCTGCCCTGCCGGACATTTGCAAGTAGTCCAGTACTGGAATCCAAGACAGGCCGTGCAAAGTGAATCTTTTCAAGTCTTTTATAACTGCTCTGTAAGCAGGAAGATCTACTCCATACGCAAGCGTTGGTGTGCAGCAGATTATATTTACTGCATTCTTCCTAAAATTTCTCTCGATTAAGCTTCTTTGCTTTTCAACTAAGCCTGCATGGTGAAAAGCGACTCCTTTTTTCAAGCAAAAAGCCAGCCTTTCGCATTGCTTAGTGGGCCTTGGCAGTGCGTTTAATGAATCATCCGCCAATACCTTAAGAGCTTCATCATCCCTCTTTATTTTTTTTGAAATTTCCTCGGCAGTTTTTTCAGCGGATTTTTTAGTATTGACAAAGATTAAAGCCTGCTTTCCAATCTTTAATGTGTCCAATGCAATATTAAGAACGGCGCTGTCAAACTCATCATCAATTTTCACTGATTTTGGCATGGTGCTAAAGAAGAAAAGGATATTTATAAATGTTGTTGGAGGAAGCTGCTGTAAAATGGCTCACACGACATTCACTTTTATAACTTGCTTAGCTTCATTGACACCATCGCTTACAATAACATTAACAACCTTTGTCCCTTTGGTGGCGAATGTTCTTTGATGTGTTGCTGTTGCCTTGTACTTCTCCAAAAATCCAAACTCCCATTTATAAGTTAATTCGTCGCCATCCTCGTCAATTGCCCTGACGAACAGCAACACAGGCTCATTTACTCTTGCAGCAATGCTTTTAGATGCATCGACTATTTTTGGCGCCCTGTTCTTATAAGCAATTTCAACTTTTGCTATCTGTCTTGTTTGTATTCTGCCGTCGCTCGCCGCAAACACTATATCATATTTTTTTGCCTCTTTTTTGCTTGTTGTATCATGGGATATGGTCCACACGAACGCATTTCCTTTTAACAAAGATCCATTTGGAGGATTATCGATTGAGTAGGTTATCTCGTCACCGTCAGGGTCATGAGAGTTTAGCAAAACCGCAATATTGTCGCCTTCCCTTGCTTTTATATCCTTAATTTTTCCAAATATTGGCGCCCGGTTTGTTTGATTAATATTTACCTGAACGAATTTCGTTGTCTCCAGCAGTCCGTCACCTGCAGTTATTTTAACATAATATGTTCCCGCATCATCAAAGCCTGACTTGAAAGAGCCAGTGTTTATGAACCCAGAATAGCTCAAGGTTATTTTGTCGTTGTCCAAGTCATATGCTTTAGGCACTATACTTAAGGTTTCGCCCTCACTTATTGTGATGGTTTCCATGTCCTCTATAACAGGGGCACTGTTCACATCTTTAACGGTTATAACAACATTTTGGACTGTTTTTTTATCGTTCGAAGAAGCTGCAAACTGGATTTGGAAGTTCTTGCTCAACACCCTGAATCTGTCCATTAGTGCAGCAACAAAACCTTCCTTTCTCACCGCATCATAGCCAGGCTTCCATGTGAAAACTTTATCATCAAATTCAGCGCCTTGCGGCAGGTTGCTTGCAGAATAAGTAATCTCGTCATCGTCTGGATCATTGGCATTCAAGGTTATTTTAAGCTCTTCATTTTCATTCAACGCCCTATTCCCAATCTTATCAAAAACAATAGGCCTATCAAGGTCATTAACAACCACGTTAACGATTTTATCTCCGCTGAATCCCTTCCCTTCAGCGTGAATATTGATTTCGTATGAGCCTGCGTCCTTATAGCCCGTCTTCCACTCATTTTTATTGCCAAGAGGCTCTGAGATTGAATGCTCCAATCCATGTTTTTTGAAATTCGGCAGTTTCAGCCTGACAACATCATTTTCAGCAGCAGCAACATCTTCAATTTCATCAAGCAGTTTTTCAACATCAACATTTGCAACATTTACACTCCACTCTTTGCTTGCGCTTGCCGCCCCATCAGAAACGAAAACAGAGATTTTATGGGCTCCAGCATCTTTATATGTGGCATTATACTCATATTCATTGCCATAGTTTACTTTTTCTTCGTTTAAAAACCAATCGTAAATTAGATTATCCTTGTTCAAATCAGATGCCGATATCTTAAAGTTAATCGACTCAGCTTCGTTAATGGCCAATGAATCTTGCTCTGGGCTAATAGAATGAATTTTTGGCGGCTCCTCTTTCTTTTTGACAATAATCAATATGTCCTGTGAAACATTAGTCATTCCATCAGAAACGATTATTGCAGTTTTGTATTCGCCAGCATCACCATATGAAGTTTGCCATTCCCCATTTTCGTTTAATGGAGGGCGATATATAGTAGATATGTCATCTGCATCAGGATCAGTTGTTTTTGGCTTCAAGCTTAATTTTTCGGTTTCCTGTATTTCAAATGTGGCTATGGAAAGGGCATAAGAAGTAAAAAGTAAAAACACAATTAAAAATACAGCAGCGCTTTTATACATTTACTCCCCCCATAAATAGAAAATAAAAATAAAATTTATTTTTTTTGCACTATGTCTGTTATTACAGGCGGCCTATTCAAATTCTCAATGTTAATTGTGGCTTCATGTTCCTCCACGTCCTGCCCGTCACTTGCGCTCACAGTTACTTTATAAGTACCTGCGCTATCGTAGTCTGTTTGCCATATAAATACATTGTCTTCCTGAGTAAATCTTTTGTCATTTATGGCATAGGTTATTGTGTCTTTATCATCATCTGTTGCAAATAGGGAAATTGTTACCTTTTCAGTTTCTTTGGCATTTATTTCGTCTATTTTTTCAAGTTTAGGTTTTCTATTTATATTCTTGACATCAATAGACCAGATTTTGCTCGCGGTTGATGAGCTGTCAGACACATCAATCTTGACAGTATGCGTGCCCGAGTCTTCATAGGTAGATACATAAGTATACCCTGGATCTGTTCCAACATTTGTCCCGTCAAGCTTCCACACATATGATAACTGGTCTTTATTTAAATCGCTTGAGGAAACGCTGAACTCAATCGCTTGTGTTTCGTCTATGGCAAGCCCGCTTTCAATGGGCTTTGCACTGTCAATTGTCGGTGTTTCTTCCTTTCTGTTTAGGATGATTAAAACCTCCTTTGTTGTTATTGACTCTTCATCAGATGCTGTGACCGTAATTGTGTACTCGCCGGCATCGCCATATGAAGTTTGCCATTCACCATTTTCATTTAAAGGGGATGTAAAAGTGAAAACTAGGTTGGTATCCTTATCGGGATCTTCTGCTTCTGGAACGAGGTTTATAAGTTCTGTTTCTAGTGCTGTTATAACCACGGGCTTTTCACCAGGAATCTTTTCTATGATTACTTCTTTGCGTATTTCCCTTTCCTTTGGCTGTGGCTTCTCTATAGCCGCTTCACCAGTTATAGCTGATTTTTCCTCAGGCGCTTCTTCCTTTTCCATAACTTCTACTAATTCTACAAAAACATCCTGTTCTGGGAAACCACCATCAATATGGTTGGTAAATTTGATAGGAACCTCAAATTTTGTTGCGTTGCTTATAGGCTTAGGCACCATAAAAAATAGCTGCACATGGGTGTTCATTCCAAAATCTCCTGGGATAGCTCCATATGTTTTTCCATCGCTGTGATAAGCGACAGCCAGTCCAGAAGCTGTTTCATCCGTGCTTGCTTCCAACGGCTTCAGTTTCAAGCTGAATGAGCCGCTGCCTTTTTGGTCAGACTCAAATTTGTTTTCTGAGCCGTCTGGGGTGCCGCATGGGGCATCCTCTATTTTTGGATTAGGCGGGAATGTAATGCGTGAGCACCAAACTGTGTAAACGCCATTTGGAACTAAGTTCCTGAAAGAAAGCTCCATCTCTGCGTTTTCATCGTCAACGCTGTAAACTCCAATGCCTGATGCTTCCAGCCATTGTCCCAAATTAAAGCCAAGAGGCTTGCCTTTAGGAAAAGGACCTAGCGGATTTGTATTTATCTTAAACGGGTCATGCTCGGCCGGTGTCGCTGTTGCATAGGCCATTTTTTCTAAATTAGCGGAATCTTTAGCCTGAGCACCCTCTAATCTGATAACCTGGGTAGTCTCGGCTTTTCCCTGTGATTCTTTTGGAGCTGTTCCGTAAAGGGTTTGATAAACTTCGCAGCCGCTTAATAAGAAAACAGAAAATATAAGCGTCGCAATGAAAAATTTTGTTTTAAAATTCATGATGCACCCTCCTTTATTTTAATGAATTAACAATGATTGAAAAGTGTTGTTATTTTAAAATAATAACTTATATTTAAACTTTGCGGTGGTTAAAATATTTTTTTGTGCAAATTGAGAATTTATTTGGGAAAATATGGGCTCGGCGGGACTTGAACCTGCGACCTCTGCCTTATCAGAGCAGCGCTCTAATTGCTCAGAGCCAGCAAATTATGGGCGAGTGATTTGCCTGCAATCCGGCAATTATGCCACTTGCATGCCACTGCTGGCGCCTTCCAAGCTGAGCTACGAGCCCGAGAATTTACCGAAAACACACTTAATTTATAAAGTTTGTTGGGAGTAAAACAACAGAGAAAAATTAAGAAAAGCGCCCTTGACCAGACTTGAACTGGTGACCTTTCCCGGATTTCTCTTACGGTGTCTAACCCATAGGATAACAGCTTCGTAGTTTTTTGCTCGTACGCTCCACCTGCTGAGCTACAAGGGCATACGCTTCAGAATTAGATTTTTGTTTAAATAAGTTTCTATATAAGCTCGAAAAATAACGACGACTTTGACTGTAAGATTTAATCACTTTCTGCCAACTTGATAATTAGCTCGGTAATCACATCGTCATCTTTTGCTTTATTATGGTTTACCCTATATAATCTTTTGATGTTCCTTCTATTTTGACTGGAGCCACTTGGCCTTTGCTCAATAATTGTTTTTCCATGTCTTCTAAATTTGTTTTTAATATTTTCCATAATGCTTTTCCTGTAGACTTGCTCATTGTGATGCGGGCCACCGTGCCATGAGTTACTATATCTATAAATATCAATGAAACAAATCCTTCTTTTTTTAAATCTCCTTTTTCATCTTTTTCTTGCTTGATAGTGCATGCAACCGCCACTTCATCAGCGAAGAGGGGTTTTACAGAAGGATCTATATTTATGCTCATTTGTTGCTTTTGCTCCATTTTCGCCTCCAAAAACATTTTTTTGTATAGAGGAAATTTTCATTATATAAATACATTTGGGATTAAATTATCTCACAAATTCTACGTTTTCCAAGCCTTTGAATGCGTAATCACCTGTGACGAATTTTAATTCCAATTTAATTGAAGCAATATAACCAATGCAGTCTGTAAAGCTGAATCTTTCTTTCAGATTGGCAACCTTGAATTTGTTCGCATCCTTAATTATGTCATCATCAGTACTAATTAGCAATGGGCTAACTAGATTATAGATTCTTTCCGCTTCTTCGCTCCCAAAATTCTTTAGGTAATAGAAATGTAGTTCCACTAAGTTAAAGATTGTTGTGCCGGCTTCTATCGGGATGGTACTGTAATTCCTGTATTTAGGGTTTTGCGAAACTATTTCTATTAGCGCATAAGTATCAAAAAAATATTTCATTCGGATTTCTCCTCTTTTACTTGTCAAAGAGTCTAGAAAGTTTTGAGTCTGATCTATTCCATTCCTTCCTTAGTTCATCCTTCGCTTTTTGAGCGTCTATCTTAAGATGCTTGCCCGCGCCCCATAATCTACTTAAATCAACTTTTGGTATTATCTCAAAAGTCACTTCCTGGCCGACTTTTATATTCCTCTCTTTGACATAATGCGGAGGAACGGTCAAAACAATGCTGTTTCCAGATTTTCTAACTCTCGTAGTTGGCATATTAATCACCTATGTAATACATATGTAATACGGAGTATTTAAATGTTTCTGCGATTTTTTGGAAATTAAATCAGAGAAAAAGGGAAGTTAAAAACAATTAAACTTATCGCATTTTACAATTAGATTGCAATCAATTGCATCTATACCATTGGGGCCAAAACGATAATCATATCTTTGGCAAAATTCATTCTTATTTTCGTTTTCGCACCAAGATGTACATGCCTTCATCCATCCTTGATAATTTACAGTATTTTTGAATATGGCAACTTTCTTTTCACTTGGACAATCATATTGATAATACCAAGGTTTGTAATTACAACCTCCTCCTGTCAATATTTTACATTCACCTGTAAAGATATTATGAGCAAAATACGCATAGATATTCGCAGGGCATAATTCACCAAACCAAATTAATAAAAATAGTCCAATAAAAAGCGTAACGAAAATAAACAAAAAATTGACAATCTTATTAGATTTCTTCTCTTTAACATTAAAAAGAATTCTAACTAATAATAAAACAAAAATTGTGAGAAAAGTCGATTTCCCGATTAGGATTAATAAAAAAGGGTCATTAAAATTTATTATAAATGAAGTGATAAATATGATAACTCCTATCGTCACATAAGTTAAGTTTTTCATAATCTTTACTTAGGATTATTAAAGTTTAAAAACTTTTCTAATCAAAAGGTTAAAGTTTTATTTTTTCAACTTCTGCAAAAATAAATTATATAATTAAAAACTAAAATTTAAATAGTACCTTACTCAATATTTTATTATGTACGAAATTTATACTGCAAATAACAGAACAGAAAAAAGACTGAAAGGTTATATGAAAGAAAGGCGGGATATTCTCAAAAAGCTTCAAAGATTAAAGCAGTCTCCAAGAATGGAAATAGGCGCGCATTCCCTGCATGGGAAGCTGAATGGAAAATGGAGTTGCTGGCTTGGCTCGAATATAAGAATGATTTACAGCATTGATGACAATAACAAGCGGATAATTGTGGAAGCAATAGGAACTCATCAGATATATTAAACGTTCAGCTTTTTTGTTTTGCCCTTGGCAATATTCCTTTCACTCTCCAAAATCTGTTTCATCATATCAGAATTCTGGAGTATCTCTATCGTCTCTTTCATGCCTTCATACTCCTTTTTTGATATAAGTATCATGTCTTGCTTCATAAGGGAACTATAATATATCGGCATTTATATAAGTTTCGAAATATCTGTTTTTCTTTCACGGAATTGCAATACCTTTCGGATTTTATTAGTTTTGAGGTTTGGGATTGGGTAGCTTAATCAAAGCATATTCAAAATTAATGATAAATTAAAATTAATTACATAGTAAAAACTCTGAGGGGCACAAACCTTTCGTTCTCCGGAAAAATCTTCAAGATTTAATGGTTTTTTAAATTTAAAATAATTTGCAATTTCTATAGCTGCAAATTGTTTTTTGTTTTTATAATAACTTAATAAAAATTTTTTTTCGATTTGTGCATTTTTAATAAAATTGTGAATTTTTTTAATAGGCAATTCATAATAATTTGACACTTCACATAAACCAATAACTTTTTTTGTGGGGGCGGTCTCATATACTGCAATTAGTCTATTCTTTGTTTTTGGTAATTTTTTCCTCAATTCTATTGTCTTTTTACCACAAAATATTAAGTTAGAATACTGAGGTTTTATAGAGTATAATGTTATTGACTTCTGATTTTTTAAAAGAGAGGTTAACCTTTTAGAATATGTAGGGGTACTTGGCTTCTCTGCGTATTTCTTGCAGTTCTGCCTCTGTAACCATCTGAGAGCCTTGTGGGTTGAAACCTCTTTTAATGCCACGAATCTTATCAAGATAGACCTTCTTTTTATATCTTACGAATTTTCCAATAGAAATAGCTAAAACATCACCATCTTCATTCATAAAATCTCTTATATCTTCTAACTTAAGGACACCTTTAACTTGAAAACGTTCATATAATTTTTCTGGCGCCCCTATAACAAATTCTTTAACTTTACCTTCACCAATAATAGCTTTTGTAGGCTCTGATTCATAGAACAGAAATGTTTGACCTCTTTTTATATTTGGAATATTAGGAAATTTATAGAATACTTTTTCTTTCCTTAATGATTTTTTATCTAATGATAATTGTGTTTGCTGTCCATCATATAATATCCTATCAGCATATTGTTTTTGTATTGTAGAAATGAAGCAGCATATTCATCTTTAATAAGGTTAATGGGGAAAAATATAGTTTCAATATCATAATTATCTATGACTTTTATGAATCGTTCATTTGCGGATTCTAACGGATAGTAAGAAACAATTATACCAGTTGAACAATTACTATCTCTTATTAGCTCTTTAACTTTTGATAAGACAGAATTGATTGTTTGATTTTTATCTGTATTAACATAAACAAGCGTACGATAAGCTTCTTTGATATAAATATGCTTTTGTACAATGAAGTGCCACGAATTGGTACCTATAATTTTATACCCTCTCAAACGAAATAGGTAATTCATAACAAAATCTTGAAATTGATTTTTATCTAAGGATTTGTAAATATTTATTTTACTCATGTAATATTCTGATTTATCGGTTCTGTAGTTAAACGGAAAAACCCCATCTAACAAAAATCCATATTCCTTAAAATAATCTAAAAGTAACTCAACTTCTTCTTCGGCGAATGTTACAAAAATTTTTGTCAAGCCTTTTTCAGTCCAAAAATCTAATAGCCTATTAAGTAAATAAGGACCAAAAGAGTGTCCTTTATATTTTTCTTTAATATAAAATGTTTTAAGCTTCACTGTAGAAATACCTTGCGATTCTATACCGGAAATTGCACAACCAGCTATTTCCCCATTTGCATCAATTAGTAGGCACTCTACCTCTTTGCGTTTTATCTTATCAATTTGCCCGCTAAGCCAAGTTTCTATATTTGGATAGTATTTCTTTAGTTCTAAAACTAATGGGATTAACTGATTTTCATCACCTTCCTTAAAATCTCTAAATTGTAACATATGAAGAATGGGATACTTTTAGCTTAAATAGTTTGCCCACAAATGTCCAGTGGTAAGGAATGAAATATTTTTCTAAACCTCCACTTCCCTTTCTACCACAACCTTCCCCGTCACACTCCTCAACATATGACTTATGACTTCCAAATCATAAAACTTCTTCAACTCAAGCCTTCCTTTCACTCCAACAATTATCGGGTAAGTGCCAAACTGCCTGCAAAAAGTTGTGTTGCCGTCATAAATCTCAGCATAGCATTCTTTTAAAATAGTTCCTTTTGGAATCACTCTCTGAAGCATTGGCCAATCTATTTTCTGCCTTATTTCGTTTCGCCATTTCCAATAAAGTTTTTTATTTTTCCTCAAAAATTTGTCTTTGCCTTCGTTAAACAGGGAAGTGCCTTCAAAGATTGCAACCTGCCTAATATTTATTCTTCTCAGCATCAACCCTTCGTCATAAATTCTTTTGAGCCATTTCATATTTTCTTCATGTGTTTTCTTGCTTTCTCCTCTCAAACCAAATATTATGTTAATACCTGGCAGAAATCTTGGCATTCCATCCTCGCCTCTCTCAGCCCCGTATTTATTCAATATCTTGGTAGCTTCATAAGCAATCTGCGGAGGGGTATTGAGCGTATTGGCTTTGACAACTTCAATATCAAATGACTCAACTCCAAAAGCAGCGATATTGCCGCTTGTGCAGTATTTCACAATCGCTTTTGTTATCTCAAAATCATTTTTCTTGTCAAGAACAACTTTGACAGGATTAACATTATCAATATGCAATACCTTTATCTCGGGGCAATCATTGCGGATTTCTTTTAGCAAATCAACAGCATAAGGAAAAGTATAGAAGCAAGTCTGTTTGCCCAGCCTAAAATATCTGCACCCAAGGCTATAAAATTCAATAATTTCTTTTAAGACATTCTCTTTCTCTCTAAATTCAACCCTGTTTTTGATGGGCTCTGTGCAAAAACTGCATTTTCCAATATCACATCCGTGTCCTGTCTCAATTTCAATCATCCTATAATCTGGAATCTGCTTTGCAATTTGGGCTCCTCGAATAGCATATTCTTTCACATCATCATACTTGAAATTAAACATTGAAAAATCCACTTTATCGAAAACACCTAAATCCGCTTTCTCAAAAAATCTGCCGCCAAAAAGCTGAGTTCCAAAAACAGCAGGCCCTGTAAGTATTTTTCTACATCTCAATTCCCTAATCATTGGAATTACCTCATGCAATGTCCCAGGAACAGCAGAAAGATACTTTCCAGGAACATGCACCCCAAGAACAACAATTAAGGTGTCAGTATTTTCCAAGACTTTTTTAACATTTTCATAATTAGCTGTTAAATTATAAATTGTAATGTCTGTTTTTTGGGATGGCCTTGTATTTTTGGAAATGCCATTATGTTTTCTCCAAAGCCTTATATCATCAATTGTCAAATAATAAGCATCTTCATTGAGGTAGCCTGCAATGTATCTTGGATATGTGCCAAGGTAAGGTGGTACCCCTAAGCCGGCAGGCTCGTCTGTATAGCAGTCTAAAATTGTAATTGTCATAATAATCTGAGTTATTTTTCTAATTAAAAAGTTTTTGCAGTTTGATTATGATAATGAATTATAATCTTTTTGAAAAACAAATCACTTCTTTTTGCATATAAACATGCAGTGGTCTTTCTGAAACGGCTCGAGAAACCTGTAATCAATTATCTTCAGAGTCTTTTCCAACACGAGCATGACTTCCTTAAAAATATGCTTTGGCTGCTTTGTGACGTCAATGCTTCTTGCCTTTACAGTCAGCAGGGCATACCCTTCATCCTTCAGGAATAAGCTAATATTTTTTAGGAAAATTTCAACCTGATTTTTTTGAGCAACGTCTTGGTAAATTACATCAACGGCAGATACCCTTTCCTTTAATGCATCCAGTTTGTTAGCGCTTGCCAGTACTGGAGCGATATTTTTTCTTTTATAGCACAAAAAAATTAGGTCTCGCATTACTCTTGGAGCAATATCGACAGCAAAAATAAAGCCCCCATTTCCGATAATATCTGAGACATGACTGACAGTGGTTCCAGAAGCAGAGCCAAGATATAATACAACATCACTTTTTCTGATTCCAATATTTGGGGTGCCCTTTAGTATCGAAGCGGCAAGCTTGCTTTTGAAAGCATCCCATTCTCTATACTCAATTTCGTCTTGCTTAACAAGCTTTTCTCCATAAACATCTTGGCCTGTAGCTAAATTTATTGTATAAAGTTGAGTGGTCCTTCCTTCTTTGCTTTCATACACTTCAAATATTTTTGACTTATTTATCATTTTCTATGCAAACTTTTGCTCCAGTTCTTTGATTAGCTTATCTCCAATGAAATTTCCCTTGAAGTAATCAACCTTTGATGCTATTGCTATCTTGTCTGCTAATGCCCTTGCAATCTTGCCGTGCATGCTGTCAGGGGCATTGGCGATAAGGAGATGATTCACTATAAGTCCATGCCGTGGGGGCTTTGCGCCAGTTTTCAAATGCCTGAACAGTGCCTTTTCTGCGCCCAGTATCTGAATTGTGGAGGCGGGCATTTCACTTAGCCTTTTAAAGCTACCAGCATGTTCTATTAATTTTGCTCCCAGATAAGCTCCGCAGATGGCCTTGGTATTTGGGCAGAGTCCATCCATCAAAGTTGAAATGTACTCTGTGTTGTTTTTCCTTAATTCATACAAATTATTAATTTGGCGGGTTAATTTCCTTATTGGCTCTAAATCTTCTTGTTTTAAAACTGCTCCAATTGAATCGCCTACCTCAATTTTTAATTCTCTAAGCAATTCACTTTTTTCTTTTTCGAGAATTTCTTTTACAAATTCCTCATGATTTGCAGTTGATACGGAGAATTCCGGATTGTATAGCTCATACCACTCCCTCAATCTTCTCACAAGAATGCTAATTGCCTTGTCAATTTCGTCAACTGAGTTTACAGCATTCATAAGCAAGGTATCAGCGCTTACAGAATTTTTTAAGTCATGTTTCGTTAATGCAAGATTTTTGCTATAAAAATCATTGAAAAATCTGCTGTTTTTGAAATGGAGCAATATTCTTTTTAATGTTTCTTCATCTGGCACTTCAATATTTTTATGGATACTTTTTATTTTTTCAACAAGCTTATCCTTATTTTTGCAGTCTTCCAAATTCTTAAACAATAATTCATCAATTATCTTAAACTCCTCATTAAAGACAAATACTCCGAGTATATTTGAAAATAGGTACATGCAGCATAGAAGTGATTGTTGTTTTTTAAAGGTGTCGGAAAAAGATATATTACAATAATCTATATTATTAACTGAAGTGTGGCTTTTTGTCCCAAAGTTGATCAATTTTGATGATTTTGCTCATTTGATTAAAATCCATTTAAGAAAAATAGAATAAAAAGAAAAAACATTCCGACAGCGCAACTTGCAAAAATAAGAAACAATTTATGCTTAAATATAGGATAATTTCAAGTTTTTCTTTGGTGGCTAATTTAAATAATGTTTACGAAACACAACAACCTAATTTCACCTTCGGCAGATTTGAGTACATTCAAGATAACCTGGGACACTGCAACCTGTCTTGTTGCCGCAGTATCCGACACCACACCCCTCTATGCATGTTTGGATACGAGTTTTCTCATCAACAGGTTTATTATCAAATGCGCCTTTTAGGAACACGCATTTATTGGACTCGCAAACTGATTTGGGTGCAGGCGCGCATTCCCTCAACATTATCGGTTCTTGATTACATTGTGTGTGGTATGCTTCTAATTCAGCATACAACGCATTTTCAGTCATATTGTTCACAAGTTTGAAACATGCAAATTCAGCATAATTTTCAAGTTCAAGTACCTGGCAATCGGAGTCTCGAGTACAGTAATTCGCGACTGAAAAGGCTTGCTCAAGCTCGCTGTGCCAAACTTCACACGACTTGCTTGTTACAGAAAATGATTGAAAATTAGTGTATGTCATGAATGAAAAAGCCAAAAGTGGAATTATGCTTAACATGAGCGAGAGAAAAATAATCGTTGCCATTTTCTCTTTTTTGAATTTAGCGCGAAAAGCTAAAACGGCACTTAATGCAAACCCGGCAAACCCAACAAGAAATCCGATGGGTGCAACAATACCGTATTCATCTCTACCCACGGAAACCAAAAGGATAACATATGATACCAAGACGATCACCAGAGCCATAATGGCAAGTACACGTTTTTTGTTTCTGACGAACTCTATAATGCTAGCAACAGGATACGACAAAAGAATGATTAGCGGTAGAAAAACAGACCATGGAAGTAAACCAAAGAATGGATTGCATCCACAGTGCCATCCAGTTACATCTATAGGACACCTAGCACAAGTAGTCGAAATAATTCCAAAAAAAACAACAAGAACAAAAAATACTAGGGATGCAATCATTTTAAATTTACTTGGAGTGAAAAATCTATGCATGTATTTATAGTATGAATAAATTTCTTTTGCCATTATTGATAAATCCTTTTTGTTTACAATGAGATTGTCGAAGGTCAAGTTTTTCTTTTGTAGCAAATTCTTTGAAACCTATGATACAAATATTAGTATATTTCAACAATTTTCTTCAGACCAGAGCCGTCGGCATTGATTATTTTGATGCTAGCATGGCAGGATAAGCTGAAAATTAAACCTAGTTTCGAAGACTTCATTTGAGTTAAGGATTTATGAATAAATTTCTTTTACCATTATGGTATTTAAGCTTTACTATTTTTTTCTATTTATTTTACTATTCGTTTAATGTTGCGACTGCTAATTTCTGTACCTTTTGACTTTTTGGATTTCACGTAATTTCCAATAAATTAATAAATAAAAGGGTTAAAAGATTTAATATGACACTGGTTTATATAACATGTAAAGACCAAAAGGAAGCTGAAAAAATATCACTTCATTTACTAAAAGAAAGACTTATAGCATGCGCTAATATTTTTCCTATGAAAAGCATGTATTGGTGGAATAATAAAATTACGAATGATAACGAAAATGTTATTATCGCAAAGACAAATGAAAAAAATTTTAAAAAAATGGTTGAAGAAGTGAAAAAACTTCATTCTTATGAAATTCCCTGTATTTTAAAGATAAATGCGGCTGCAAATAAGGAGTATGAAGATTGGGCAAACAAAGAGATGAGATAATATTACGGCGTTAAAAATAATTCAAACGAAAAATCAAAAAGTTTTTTTAGGCCTTACATTTTCAACATTCGGCCACTTTTCAATTATCGCTTTTCCGTGCTGGTCTTTAAGTGATTGTATTATTCCTGCATATGCAACTCGAGTAGGCACTATAAAATCTCCAGACCTAACATCAAAGGCAAGTCCATCAGTTAGAGCGTCCTGAAAATATGTCGGGGTAAAGCAAAGCCTCATGTATTGTTCCCTCAGTGTCGGGTCTCTCAAAAATTGAGTTGGAATTACGCTAAGATTTATGCCTCCTCCTGTATCTGAAAAAATAATATTCTCGGCTTCATCTGGGAGTTCTCCATAAGGATCTTTCGCTTTTATTCCGATTCTAAGAAGAGCAGGAACTATTCCAAGCTCTCTAGCTATTCCGTTTGTCACATCTGCAACATTATATCTTTTAGGCATATTTTGGTTATCAACGCTAAAATACTTAAGTGGATTTAATTGCCCGTCTTTTGTATCGACAAGCAGCATCAGGTCAATATCCCCTGGTATATTATCTTTTCTTGCTAACGATCCATAGAGCAATACTTCTTTAACTTGTCCTCTTAATGGAGATTCTTCAAATATTGCTCTTGCAATGCTTCTAGCGCTTTCCATAAGCTGCCTTTCTCTGTAATCCCAAGAGTCAACATGAGTTAGTATATCTGCCCGTTCCTCCAATAAATCCTGAGCACTGCTATAACAATCTCCTCTGTAATAGTGGTCCTTAATAATCATTAGGAAAGTTTTTATGCTATTTCTATGCCCTAAAAGAATCTGGCTAATATCGTCTGAGTCTTGAATTAGAATAGGAGTGCCATCTGGTGTAAATATCCCAGAAGACCTAGTAAACCATATACCTGTTTTTCTTGCTTCTGAATAAACCCTTACATCAGAAAATTTATTTCCATTTACGGGAAATTCGTCAGGCAAGAAGTATCTTGGCGCGCGGAATTTTGTTTCAAGAGTAAAAGCTTCTGCTCCGTTATTGCCATGTCCTACTGAAGTTACAAATCCTTTTTGAAAAGCATATGAATTGACAACTTGCTCTACTCCTGTGCCAAATTGTCTTTCTAATGCAACGCATCTTTGGGCATGGTCCTCAACCAATTCACCTGAATAGTCTGCCGGGTTTTGGTTGAATTTAGACTTTGAATGCTCAATTTCATCTCCAGTAAATACACAGTCATGTGGCTTTCCTTTTATGTAATCTATACCAATTCCTGTGTCAAGCCTTATCCAATGACTTCCGTTTCCCGAAGGGTCTACTAACTTTCCAATGTCTGTATCAGAATAATAAGATGTAGCAAGAACTACTTCAGGGCTAAACAATTGTCCCAAAAATATTGGAGCTTTAGGACTTTTCCCAAATCTAACATAACTTGTCTTAAATACCTTAACCATATTCCCCTATTGTGGGAATACAGATTGCCTTTTAAAAGTATCGCAATTCTCACCCTATATGACTAGATAAGCCCATCTTTCTTATTTCTTTGATTTTAATCTTTCTAATGAATAAAACGAAATGTCCTTCTGAACATTGTTCTTTATGTATCGCTTCGCTTATTTAATTGAACACGAGCCACTAAAAATTGTAACCAAACAATATTGTTCTTATTTTTCTTGCAAAATACTTAGAAGCTTGAAGTAATTTTTCAATGGAAAAGGTGGAAATAAATGCCGAAATTACAATCAAAAATCCTCCGGCAATAACGTTAAACGGCACTTCTTCCTTAAGAACAACAAATGACAAAATCACTCCAATAATTGGCCCAAAAAGCAATATTATGCTTGATGTTGATGACTTAACGCGGTCGGCTGTATAGCTTAATAATGTATATGGTATGAGTGTGGATACTACAGATAATACTGTTAGTATTAAAAAATGATAAATCTTTATATTAGTAAATCCCACAGGATTGCCAAAAAGTATAAGCAGAGGCAAAAACATTGCAGAATTCAGGAGGAATATCCAAAAAGTTTTCCTATAGTGATTTCCATTTGCCGAGTATCTGTTCATTACAATGTAGCCTGCCCATAGCAAGGCGGCAGATAGAACCATTAAATCGCCTAAAATGCTGTAATCTTGGAGGTTTAATTTTGACCAAAACACCAATACAATGCCAATTAAGCTTATGGATGTGGCAGCAATGTCCGTAGCAGTTATTTTTTCTTTCAAAAAAAATCTTGCCATAAGGAGCAGCATAACAGGATAATTAAGAAATAAAAATAGCGCAGTGCTTACTTCAATATAATAAAAAGACTGGAAAAACAACGCCATGTCTGCAACTAAAAACAAAGACAAGAAGAAGAAATGCTTAAATTCAGTTTTTGAAATGGAAAATAAATCGCTTAGTGAGCTTCTTTTAAGCATGCACACAATAAAGGGAAAGGATATAATTAAGAATAAGAATCTGAATGTCAATACCGCAATTGGGGACAATACCCCTATTAGCATTTTTGTTAAAATTGCGGGAAATCCAAAAAGTACGGAAGCAATAAAAACCAGTAATTCGGGTGATTTCGATTTAAGCATGAACTGATGGGTTTAGCGATAATTTAAAAATGTTGAGATTAATATAACAAAAACTTTATTAAACAATGGCTCCAGAGCATTATGAAGTGCAGATAAAAAATGTTTAAAATTGTAAAAGAGGTGCGGGATATAAGGAGGTTCAATCAGATACTCTTAGTTCTTTTTGAGGAAGGATTTGAATTCTTATTGTCCAAAATAAACCTTAATAGGTATATTCCATTGACAAAAAGGCTAAGGGCAAAGCTTAAAAGAGACGACAACCTCAAGACAGAAGTAAGGTTAAGGAGGACTCTTGAGCGACTAGGACCGACATTCATAAAATTCGGCCAGGTACTAAGCGTAAGGCCTGACTTGGTGCCAAAAGAATATTCTAAAGAGCTGGAAAAGCTTCAGGACAAAGTTCCTCCATTTCCATTTAGTGATGTGAAATCAATTATCGAAAGGGATTTTGGCAAAAAGATAGAACATATTTTCCTTCATTTTGAAAAAAACCCGATTGCTTCTGCATCCATCAGCCAGGTGCACAAGGCAGTTTTGAAAAATGGCAACAAGGTTGCTGTGAAGGTTCAAAGGCCTGATGTAAAGCGAATAATGGAAACGGACATCGAGATAATGTATTATTTTGCAACTCTTCTTGAAACCCATGTGGAGAAGATAGGAAGATTTAAGCCGGTAAAGATTTTGGATGAGTTTAAGGAATGGACAGAAAAGGAGCTGGATTTCAGGCTGGAGGCAAGAAACGCAAATAGGTTTGCGCAGAACTTTAAAGGAAGCCAAACTGTTCATATCCCGCGAGTATACGATGAATTGACGAGCGAAAGAGTGCTGACTTTGGAATTTATAGACGGCATTCAGCTGCACGATATAAACACCGTAAAAAAAAGGAAGCTAAACTTTGATGAGATAATTAAAAATAGCTTTAACGCAGTGATGACTCAAGTTTTTGTTCATGGAATTTTTCATGCAGATCCGCATCCGGGCAATATTCTAATCTTGAAAAATAATGCTATCGCATTTGTTGATTTCGGCATTGTGGGCTACTTCAGCGAACACTTGAAGAACAAGTGCATAGACTTGCTGTATGGAATTATTGAACAGGATGAGGAATCCATAATGGAAACTTTAATAGGCATGGGCATGGAGAGCTATAACTTAGATTACGAGCAGTTTAAGTCAGATATAGGATTTATAGTCCAGCCATTGCAGAGTTCTTCAATAAAGGACATTAAAATTAGCATAGTTTTGGAAGAAATTCTCGATATCGCCCTAAGGCATAAGCTGAAAGTGCCGGCATCTTTCGTTCTGTTTGGAAAAACTGTAATCACACTGGAGGGCATCGCAATCGAGTATGATCCTAAGTTCAAGATATCTGAAGCAACAAAACCATTTATTGACAAAATCATGGCAAGGAGGACAAACCCCCTTTATGTGTGGAAAAATCTCCTGTACAACATTAACAGATACAAAAAATTTGCCGAAGAATTTCCTGCCAAGGCGGAAAGGGCGCTTGATAGAATACAAAGAGGCAGAATAAAAGTCGATATTGAAGACACGGATATAAAGAAATTATCCCTTGAAATTGACAGAAGCAGCAACAGAGTTGCTTATGGGTTGCTGATAGCGGCTTTGCTCATAACCTCTGCTTTGCTTATCCAAGTGGATATAGGACCATCTATTCTAGGAATCCCGTTTTTGTCTTTCTTCAGCGGATTCTTCGCATCATTACTTGCATTTATTTTATTTGTGTCAATTGTAAGGGAAAGTTTGAGGCACTGGTGATAAAATGCCACTAGCAGTAACCCATGTTTTGCTAACTATCATATTAGTTGATTTATACCGGGATTATGTTGCAAATCATAAAAAATATTTTACTTTACAAACAGTTTTTATTGCGGGTTTTGCAGGCCTGCTGCCGGACATAGATCTACCCTTTGACTTATTGCTTAATTTTTTTGGATTGAGCGTGCCGCATGGAACTATCACGCATACCCCATTATTTGGCTTAATATTCTTAATTCCAGCATTTATTCTGTGGCATTACAAAAAGCATAAAATCGCTGTGTATTTTTTCGTTACTTGCTTTGGAGTCTTGCTCCACATTTTCCTTGATTACCTCCTTGGTGGAGGTTATCACAGCGGCATTTTCATTTTTTATCCTTTTTCGAATGTTACATTTAAACTGCATCTGTTAAGTAAATTAAATATGCCAAATATAACTGCTGCAATGGACGCAATAATCTTGATGCTATGGCTATGGCATGAAGAAATAAGGCATAAGATAAGCGATTTTATTTAAACACCTAAATAAACCCGAAATTCCTCATAAACCTCACAACCAAAGCAACTAAGAACACGATGCCCATTGCTGTGAATATATTGCTTTTTTTCTTGTCTTTCATGTAAATAATGCCGCCTGCAAGAAATGAGGCTAGGGTCATAGAGAGCCATTTCCAAGCATTGCTTATGCTTATATAGAATAAGAATGCAGATACTAATGCAAAAGGCACTGAAACTTTTAAGATTAGTTTCCAATCATAGTCTTCTTCCATTTTTTACTGATAAGCTTTCAATAACTTTTTAGTGGATAACTGTCCCTTTAAATGCCTTTCCATCCAGCAAATTCTCAAAATTTCTTAAATTTTTCCCGATTATAAAAACCTTTAATCCTAACATTTCAGCTTTTCTCGCAGCAACAGGGTCAAAAGGCGCATTCATGCCAGCCACCCACTTCCGGCTTATTAAGTTTGCGTATTTACTCCAGCTTATATTTTCAATTTTCTCAGTGCCTTTGAACTTATTTGGATCTTTCTTATAAACATAATCAATATTGCTCATATTTATGATTTCTTTAACGCCCAGATTCTTAGCCAGAAGCACAGCATCATAATCAGTGCTCCAGCCGGGAATCCAGCCTGCTGCTACAAGAATATTTTTTTTGAATTTTATGCCTTCATTTGGATTAGCAATAAGAGGGTCTTGGGCATTTTTTCCAAAAATATACCGTATAAGCAGCGCATTCAGCCTTGTTGCATAAATACCCAACCAGTCAAGCTCTTCATTTTTAAGATGGGAGATTTCAGAAGCTGCATTTTGGAAATTTCGCGCCAGCCTGCCGCCGCCGCAATAAACTGCAAATTTGTAGCCCTTTCTAATGTATTTTTCGATAGTTTCTCTAAACATCCTGAGGAAACCAGTATCTACCGCATCTGGCACTATTAAAGAACCTCCTAAAGATAAAACAATTATTTTTGGCCTCATTGATTTTGTTAAGTCTAATCTATGAAAATCACAATATATAATAATGTTGCTACTTCAATTTCCAATTCCGATAAATGTTACGCCAATTATTATAAATCCTATCCCAATCCATTTAAGCTTATTCATTTTTTCTCCCAAGAACTTCATACTTAGCAAGCAAATCCAAATATAGCTCAGCGAGACAAATGGGTACAGCACAGACAGGTCGCCTCCCTTTAATGCCGGAATAAAAAGCAGAGTCCCAATGGCGTACAAAGCTACACCGGCAAAAAGATGATAGTTGGTCGTTAGTGAGCTAAGCTTTGATAAGCGCTTTTCGGATGCCTTTTTGAGTAGTATTGGCCCAAAAGCTCCTACAAGGGATGCGCAAATCACAAGTGAAATTGCCCATAATTGCGTTGCCATTTTATATACCTCCAGGAACAGAGTCCTTGCTTCCATAGCCTATCAAAACAATTCCAATAATAATTGATGATATACCCATCCACTTTAAATTATTCATTATTTCTCCCAAAAATTTGACGCTTAAGAAGCTTACCCAGATGTAACTCGTTGCAATTATAGGATACAAAACAGACACTTCTCCTCCCCTAAAAGAGATTATCAGCAATGTTCCACCTACAACATATAGCAAAATTCCGCCGATAATGTAATAATTAGTCATGATGCTTATAGGATCAGAAGTCAGGTTTGAAGAGCCTTTTTTCCAAAGTAATTGCGCTGAAGATGTTAAAAGCGTGGTAAACAAAACCAATAAAGCCGCCCAAGATTTAGTTGCCATTTGCATCTTGGAAGATTGTTTATTTTTATATTTATTGGTTCTATATTGGGATTACTACATTTTTTTTTCATTTTTTTGATAGGGTTTCTGAAATCCTACGTTGATAGGTCTGAAGGTGTAATAATTCTTCATTACTAGGCGGATTACTTATTAAGTACTCAATACCCCTCCTACCGTGTTTATCAATAATTGGCTTCACTAATTGGTAACCAATTCTGTAAGGTATGTCGTCATCTAGGTATTCGATTTTATACCGTGGCCACTTATGTTCTTCAGTTTTGTGTTCTTGCTTAGCCCCCTTTATTCTGAAATATTCTGCAATACCTTCTCCAATTACTTTGTATCCAAATCTATCACGTATAATTTTTGTAAACGGATTTCCAAGATTTAATTTCCAATTACCGGCACCTAAACCTTCATTTAACTTATCTGCATAGAAATGTCCAAGTTCATGACCCAAGGTTGTTTCGATATTTTTAGCTAGCGTAAAAGTAAATATTTTAGCAAAAATGTTTTCCAAATTATCTTCGGGCGTAACTAAAATGCCGGTAGTAAGATAAATAGTATCTTCTTCTGGTTGGTATTCACCAGCTTTGCCTAAAGACAGCGGGGATGAAGAATCCAAGTTTCTATATCTTACATCTGGAATTCCAAAATGCTTAATACCAATATTTCGTTCTTGTGACTCAATAATCCTTGCTAGATTCTTTTCTACATAAGGTTGTATCGCTCTATTGCCCCTAATTTGATATCCTGAGATTACACCTACAAAACCCAAAGCAAGTGCAGATGCCACAACAAAGTTCTTACTAAATCGCTTCATAGAATATAGAGAATAAAACAATTATTTTAAAATTTAACTAAAAATATTTATTCAAAATTTCTATTTCAGCATCACCTCAATAAAAGCAGAGTAAGCCGGCCTTGTCACAAAAACACCAATGGTGACTCCTATGATTGTGGTTATTGCAAATCCCTTCAGCAAGCCAGCCCCTGCAAATATCAACGGAATCATAGCCACAACAACAGTTAGGTAAGCAAGCATAATAATCACGAAAGCTCTCCTGACTTTTTCTTTCCAGTTGTAGACGGTCGCTGTTTCGCCTTTTAAAGTTTCATCAGTTATTACAATCTGGTCATCTACGCCAGTTCCTATTGCAACCAATATGCCTGCTATTGCCGCCAAATCAATATTCCATCCTATGAAAGCGGCAACCCCCAGCAAAATTATAACCTCAGAAAGCATTGTTATAAAAATAGGGATTGTAATGAGAAGTCTTCTGTACCTTATTGCGATAACGATTGCAACTGCAACAATTGCAAGCAATGACATAAGTATCGCATTATTAACAAAGCCCTCTCCTAATACTGGAGAGATAGCGTCAGTTTTTACTATGTTTAGTTTCACAGGCAACGAGCCGGTTATAAGAATAGTCTGCAACCTTTTCATATTTTGCAATGAGTTGGAAATTGCATCTTGTTTATTTGCTCCCGCTCCGGAACCGGAAATGGAGATTTGTGTAACTGCCTGGCCTTTCAAATCAGCCCCTATGTTTAACTCATCTACTTTT
Source organism: Nanobdellota archaeon (assembly GCA_038046685.1). Classification (GTDB taxonomy): domain Archaea; phylum Nanobdellota; class Nanobdellia; order Woesearchaeales; family GW2011-AR4. Next base: position 4,426 of record JBBSVT010000079.1, on the reverse strand, counting down.
TTGTCGTCTAAGTAAAGCTCTAATTTTTCACTTAAGTACTCGCTTCTCCTAGTTTCAGGATCATAAACAACAGCCAAGTCCTTAGTTGTTTCCGCCTGTCTTTGGGCAGCTCCTTGGCTTAGAGTGATCGCGAATCTAAATCTGCAAAACCATTGGGGCCCAGAAGGAGAGCAGCCAGTGGATGGATCTATTCCAGCCTCAGTTGCGCTCCTTGCAACATAGACTATATCATTGCCTCCTCTAAAAACAGTCTTGTTGGCGATTTTAGCTTCAAACTTGCCTTGTTTAGCCAATAAATCCCTTATCTCTTCTTCTGTTGCTCCAGCTATTTCAACAACTACATACTGATTTTGGCTTAAGTCGCCTGCTTCCCTTATGACTATGTCGCTTAATCCATAGACATTAAGCCTCTCTTTCATATTGTCCATCAAAATACTTATGTCATTTTGGGTTAACTTTATCTCTGGTTGCAATAGAATTCGAGTGCCGCCTTGCAAATCAAGACCTTTTCTAATATTGTTTTTTGGGGCATCATAAACCCTCAAGCCTATGTCATGAGTTCCCTTGCTTATTTGCTTTGTTTTTGGAACTAATATTTTTTTTGTTATTGTCTCGTTAATTATTTGCGTTGTGCCGTTTATTGACTCATTATATTGTTTAACATCTGTCACATTTTTTTCTTCTGTTTCATTTAATTGAACCGTCTCAAATTTTTCGAGTGTAATCAGCCTGTATGCACCCTTTGATGTTATAATTTGAATTGACTTATTAGGGGGGATTGCAGAAAGATACTGATAATACTCTTCTACATCATTTATTCTCTGATTATTAATAGAGATTATTCTCTCTCTCGCAACTGGCTGCACATTTGGCTTTGGCTGCGGAATGCCGGCAATGCTCGCAGAGCTGTTTGCTAATACACCTCTTATTGCCAGCCCTTGTTTCATTGTTGGGTGTATTGCTATAACTGATATTATGATGAATGCTGCGAGTAAGATTACTCTCCAGTTTGTTATTAATCTCCTTAGTTTGTAGTTCATATCGAGATTCCCTTCTTTGCCTTTCTTTCAATATAAAGCCTTAACAAGCCAACATTTTGAATCCATGTGTTAAAGATGTCCGCGATTAAGCCCAATAGCAAAATAAGCATTATCTGCCTTATAACCTCTGATTGAGTAACAAGCATGGCAACTGTGACAGCCACGATTGCCGTCAAAGTTTCAGTCATGCCAGTTTTTATTGAGCTTATTATCCTGTCCATAATAGTTCCCTCTTTTCTTTTGAGGACCCTCACAGTCAGCAAAATGTCCGTATCGACAGAATATCCTATCAGCATTAGAAAGGCTGCAATTCCAGCTGTGCCTATTCTTGCGCCAAGCAGATTCATTGCAGCTAAAGCAAAAACCATGTCGGAGAATGCAGCAAGTATAATTGCAGCGCTTGGTATAAAAGTCCTAAAATAAATAAACACAACCAAGCCCATAAACAAGAAAGCAACTGCCATCGCGATTAAAGATTCCTTAAAAAAACTTGCTCCCAATGAAGAGCCAACCACCTCAATCCCGTAATCCACTTTGCTTAAATCAATTCCTAATTCGTCTTGAACTGCATTCAATAATTTTTGAATCTCTTCCTTATCATTGCCATCTATATCTATCTCAGCTATAACCCCGACAATAGTTCCAGCACTTCTTAATGTTCTTACATTGACGTCGTTATTTGGAAATCTTGAATAGATGCCACTTTCAATTTTGTCAATGTCAACACTCTGGTCAAACGGAACTGTTAAAGTAACGCCGCCTTTTAATGAAACATCCCTTTTGGCAAAATCACCTGTTTTGTAAACTTGGTAGCCAATCTGAATTAGCGACAAAATTAATATTAATAAAGGTATGAGAAGCAACACCTTATATTTTTTATCGTATATATCAAATAGAGTTTTTAATAGTCCTTTTTTCTCTTCTTCCATTAATCAGACCCCTCAAGAGATTTTAAAGAAATGAGAATGATTAATAAAGGTTTTGAAATTAAGCTCTTTTCTAAAAAATGCGGCAAGTAATATTTAAAATAAAAGTAATCTTTTTATAAGAAATAAAAGTTCATATTAGTTATGAAACATACCATGATTCTTAGTAGCATATTCGCTTTGCTTCTAATGGGCTGTGTTATTACTACTGTTTCTTATGATGGAAGTAAAAGATATATATTTCAAGAAGGTTCAGGTCAATATGTACCAGATTATGATGAACATGGAAATAAAATTTATTTTTTTAGTTTTCCTTTTAAAGTTTATAATCCAACTAACTCTACAGTCATATTAAAATTTCAAGATATTGGAATTGAATATTCATCTCGAAAATCTTGGTTTGATGAGAATAAAAAAATAAAAATTTGGGAAAAATCTCATAAATCTTTAAATGGAGATACTATCGAATGCTTAAGCACAGATAATAAAAGTTTTTTTAATTTTTTTATACTAGAACCTTGGAAAGTGAAATACTTTTGGTTATGTAGTCGAGACAGACCTAATTCTAGTGAAAATGTTATATGGTATTATGTTGATTACTTGTCTTGTAAGAATGCTGACGTGAACAATATCAATATCAAAACTGATTGCATACCTGAGTACTATAGTCTTTCATTAACAAAATAATACAGATCCTCACAGGATTCCTCTCCCTAAAATACTTAATTTTTCAATCAAATTCCTCTCTATGTTAAATCACCTCAAACATTGTTTCAACTATCAAATTATGATTTTATTTTCTATATTGAAAATAAGCACTGGACATGCTTGGGTGAAATATTTAAACCAAAAATCATTTACTTAGTTTTAACCAAGAAAAAGCGGTGATTTAAAATGGAATTTGATTTATCTCAAATAAAATTGAGCCATAATGATGTAAAAAGGGGACTAGTTTTGCCTAAAACTCCATCTGAAGAATTAGCAGAATTTATTGGGATTCTAACTGGTGACGGCTTTATCAATTATTATGCTAATAAGAAAATTTATATTACAGACATTGCAGGGAACAAAAATTTGGATAGGGAATATTTAGAAGTCTACATAAGTAATCTCATTAAAAAATTATTCAATGTAAATTGTAAAATATATTACAAAAAAAATCAAAAATCTATTTGCGCTAGATTATTATCCAAAGGTATTTATAATTATTTGGTTTTGGTGGGATTCAAAGATGGAAAGAAAGAACAAATAGGAATTCCAAGTTGGATATCAGAGAATGACAATTTAATGACATCATTTGTCAAGGGGTTAATAGATACTGACGGGTCTTTGATGCTAACAAAAAAACCTTCGAAGATATCATTATTTTATCCAATAATAAGCATCAAGGTAAAGAGTAAAGTTTTGGTTGAGCAAACTGGAAAATTTTTTGAGAAAATTGGATTTAAAGTTAACATAATAAAAGATAAGCTTTGCATTGACAAAAGAGGATACAAGGACACGTTAATTTCTTCTGTCATTATATCCGGAAGAAAAAATCTAGACTTGTGGATGGTTAAAATAAATTTCAGAAATAAAAGACACTTAGATAAGTACTCTTATTATGTTAAAAGCAAAGATATGGGGCGGATGGAACTTTCAGCCAACCTGCCAAAGGCAAGCTCTTTTGAATCCATGATTGTGGAAGAACACTGAACGTGAACCTTTCACCACGGTATCTGGTAATCATTGCCCAAAGGCCTATAATACCGAGATACTTCAGCCGTGTGCTCTCCCAGGCTTTGCCAAATACAAGCAATGCTTGAATTTTTGAGCTACCGCCCCATAGAATTCAAGAACAAGATAATAATTTAAAAGGCTTTCGCTTCAAATACCTTCATCACTTAAATCCTCAATGTCTTCTTCCTCAACATTAGGCTCTTCACCATTACCCTCTTCGGTAGGAATATTCGTTCTTATTTTAGTGTCTTTTTCTGTGCTTGCAACATCAGCTTTTCCTATCACTTCAAGCTTGCCCATCCTGCCTGTTGTTAGCTGCATCTCACCTTGCCATTCGCTCACATAGCCACTTGTCAAGTGCACCTTATCACCGGCTTGCACTTTTTCTATATCCTCATTCCATAATGTAAGCTTTATGTCGCCAGTTTCATCCTTGACTATTGCAGTTGCTACTTTTCCCGGCTTTCCAAATTTCTGAAATTCACGGGAAGCGCCTACATCAACAACATCCACAACTACTTCAATGTTGCCCTGCTTGGGTTTTAAGTCTCTTATTTGCATTTTAGAATAAATTATGGGGATTTCTATTTAAATTTATCTGGAATTTCAATGTTTCCACATACATTCACGCCAGGACATTGAAATGAAAAAACAGAGAAAAAGAATAAGAAAACATTCTGCTTATTTAACTGGAGTTGTGCAGATTCTACACCCTTGCTTTTGCTAGCCCCCTAAACTTAT
>JBBSVT010000078.1:0-41753 GCA_038046685.1 Nanobdellota archaeon | reverse complement strand
AATTTTTACCCCACTGGTGTGCTACGCAACACCAGTGGAAAGCTCAGCTTCTAAAGTCATTAAGTTGGCTAATTACAAAGTCTACTTTTTCCTGAGACTTAATTAGCAATTCAGACCTCGTATAAGAGCCTACAGCTCCTAACAACATTCCAGATAATATTCCTAGACTAGCAAAACTCTGCAGATCTAATTGGGGGGACCATGCGCCTTGAGCAATGAAATAATCGCAAAGCAAGTATCCTGCTGAAAACAGCAGGCCACTTGCGAAGCTAAATCCTATAGGGTTTATTAATAGGTTATGATAATTGTCAGCTTGCAGGTCGCCGACAACACGCTCAATGTCCATAATTTCTTGCTGCTGTTCTGTTCCTAAAAAATGCGGAACCAATATTCCGTCCTTTAGGTAATCCTTAACCCTAGAATATAATGGGCCTAAGCCCTGATGTCTTATAAGTTTAGTGGTTAAATCGTCAGCAGGATTCCATTTCTGCAGCGCCTCTTCAAAATCTGCAATCCTATCAGATGGTGAAGCATAGGTTTGCCCTCTTAATTCCTCAAGAAGCGAAACCAATGTTTTCTCCATAACCTTTAAGAGAATATCTCAAATTCTTAAAACTTATCCTTTTTTACATATATATTTACATATATAAAATCGAGTAAAAGAAATTATTGTGAAACGAAAAAATAAAAGAATTTAATTAGTATTCTTCCTTCTTCTTCTGCCACATGAAGTAACCAACTGCTGCCCCAGCCACTATTAAAGCAACTACTATCCATGCAATTGCTGTTCTGCCTATCCCTGGCTTCTTTGCTTCTGGTGCTGCTGCTGTTTCTGGGGTTGGTGCTACTGGCGTTTCGGGGGTTGGTGCTACCACCTCTGGTGTTTCTGGGGTTGGTGTTACAACAGGCGGAGCTGCTTCTTGGGCTCCCTCTTTTGTGCCTACAGCAAATGTGCTGAAGCCAGATGTTGTGGATTGGTATAAGGCATTATTTGCATCTGTTCCGGTCTTCGTTGTTGGCAGTATGCTCCATTTATTATCGCTGAACCTGAACAATACAATATCATCTTCTTTGACATTATTGCTTGTTAACCATGTCTTCGGAACTCTAAAGCTTACTGTAATCTTTGAAGCATCCGTGTCTGCAAAATTGGATTTTGTCAGTTGCAAGAATTGATAGACTTTAGCTGATGGCGCTGACGACATTGGGTTAGATGACAAGCTTGCAACCTTTATTTCAGCATTGGTGACTGCTGCTTTGACATCAACTACAATGCCTGTGACTGCTATACTTTCGCTGTTTACGCTCAATACTGCACTTGAGCCAGCTTCTAAGGTATCCCATCTTCTTGCTGTTGATGCCACTTCAGTGCTTGGTACCGCTGCTCCTCCACCACCACTAGATGAGCTTGTGGTGGTTGTGGTCGTTGTAGCAGCTGCAGCTGCTGCTGTCGTGAAGAACAGTTCAGAACTGTTAACTGCGCAATTGCCATTAAAGTCGCATACACTTACGTTGAAGTTATAGGTAGTGCTTGCAACTAATCCGCTTAAAGACACTGCTTGTGATGTATCAAAATCAGTCTGCATACCAGCTGAAATTGAACTGCCATTGGCAATTTGCACTGTTGCGTTAACTGTTTCGTTGAACCCGCTTAGAGTGACTGTTGCTGTAGTTGAATCTGCACTTACCGAAACTCTGGAGCTGTTTGGAGTATTTGGGGCTGCAGTATCCGTCACATTAAACGTCCAGTTATACCTATTTATGTTACCATTTAAGTCAGTGATTGTAAATATAAGACTGGCATTATACTTGAAATTTATAATTGGTGCGGTGCATATTGCTCCACTTTTAGTCATTGTCACATTGGCCACTGTACCATTAATTGAGTGTAAGCACTCACTAGCATCTTGGGAGACTGTGGTATTAGGAACAAAACTGCCAACTGTTTGGATAGACAATGGCGTTGTCACATTAATGGTAGGCGCAGACGAATCATTAATGGCATATACCTCTGAAAAGTGAGGCAGGAAGATTATTGTTCCGCCTATTTTGTTTTTTGAATAATTCCAACATGGAATTGTTGTTGTTCTTGTGAAGGCTGCTGTACAATTGGTTATGTTTATCCTAACCTTTTGATTGGATTCATCAGAAATCCACCAGAACTCTTGAGCTGTGCCAGTGCCATTCCATGAAATGTTTAATGGCCACTCAACAACTCCATAGTAAGAGTCATTGCTTGGAAGGAATTCCTCAATACTGTTGTTAAAAAATACCCTTGCTATTACCTTGTTTGACCAATTCTCTTGCAGATTTGACACCAAGCTGCTATCAGTAGTGGTTTGGTTTAGGGTGAATGTAAAGTTTATTTTATCCCAGTTGGCGTCTGAGCCATTAAAGTCTTTAATTGAGATGTTTGTCTTGTTATTATTTACAGTATACAAAATTTCATAAAAGTTCTCGGATGATTCATTATCCTGGGTTGCGGCATCCTCAAATACGCCAAGACCATTTCTTACTCTAATGGATACATTAGTCAAGTTAGGACCAAATACATTAGAGATGTAGGATTCTGCACTCCTATTCATTTCCATAAGCTTTATGTTGCCTGCAACCCTAATGGTTATAAGGCTACTGTTCTTGGTATTACCCAGTGTGTCATTTACCGATATCTTAATTGTGTGCTTGCCAGGTGTTAAATTAAATGACCTGTTGATAAGTGATGCATTCTGTCCAAAGCTCCCTGTTAAGCTGCTTGCATTTTTGATAGTGAAGTTGCTCAACACGGTTGACTGATCTAAATAATATCCAATTGAATCGATTTGGCTTTCACTATCGAATGCTGATACATTGATATGCGTTAAATTATTAAAAATCTGGCCTTCTGATGGAGTATGCACTACTAGTGATGGCGCAACATTGTCAACTTTGAACGTATATATTGTTGTATTGGAGTTGCCAGCTGTATCTGTTAAAGTAACTGTCAGAGTTCTGTTACCTGATTCTGTCGGGCATGATGACTCGTTTAATGGGTAAACTGCAGTGTCATTAGAGAAGTATACAGTTGATGATGAATTACAGCTTGACACATATGAAATGTTGGCAACGCTTACAGAGCCTCCAAAGCCATAGAAGGTAACTCCTTGAAGAGATGTCATATTCGTATTGTTAACAGCACTCGCACTGCTTTTATTTACTCCTCTAAACACCAAACCAGGTACACTTCCGCTTTGAATTGTAAACAGATTGGATGTTTCGTTAGCCCTATTCCAACTATCAATCACCTTCACTGTAATATTGTGAGTACCATTTCCCAATGGACAGCCTGACGTTTCAGATATCTGGAATGAAAAGTTTCTATAACCTTCAACATTATTATCACCTACTTCTCTCTCAAAGAATGCGGATTTCTTACAGCTATCAATCCCTGTCCCTGATTTTGCAATACCATCAATGCTCACGTTTATGCTTGTCAACTGGTTTGGCTCATTTAAAAACCAGCTTATGTTTGGTCTTGTGTTTGTTGTGTTAAGCCCATTTACGCTAAGAGTGCCATTTATGCTAACAATAGGAGGCATTGTGTCGTTAATCTGTATTGTAATGTTTCTGACAGAATTTGAGTTATTCACATTGCCAAGAGTATCATTAACTAAAATCCTAAAGCTTATGTTTCTGCCTTCAAACTCGTTATGGCCTGTGGGCACCGTGAAAGTGAGATTAGCCATTCCTATTCCTCCACGATTGGTAAGGTTATATTCGTTATTGGGGTCGGTAGTTGTGTTTATTGTCACCCAGTTACCAAGGGTGGCATTATAAAACTGTAATGATGCGTCGAGTAGTCGCGTTAAGTTATCTGAATAGTTTGCGAGCGCAAATAATTTTCTTCCTTGAGCCCACGTCCCATCGCCACCAGCTGGAACGGTTGCTGGAGTGTTGCCGCCTAAAGATCCTGCATCATATGCAGAGCCATTAGAAAAGTTAAGTGCTGTCAAGACAGGCGGTATCCTGTCAACTGTAATGAACCTAAGTGAATGGTTAAAGTTAGATGTGCTCGTAAATGCCGCACCAGCATCCGCAGCTGACATATTAATTGTATAAGTGCCATTGCTGGTGAAGGCAAACGACGCATTACAAGTCAAGGCCTGCTTAGTAATATTGGCAGTGGCCCCTGTGCAAGTCAAATTGGAGTCGTAAGCACCTGTTCCATTTGGAATGTACGAATAAGTTAATTGCCTCGTACTTCCTAAGAATATACTAATATTAATAGACCAATTAGCAGTAAAATTCATGCCAAAGGAGAATTGGCTGGAATCATATGGACTGTCGTTGAGCTTAAAAGTTATATCTCTAGTTGCTGCAGATGAGAAATTTAAGGTTTCATTGGTGGCTGAATAGTTAAAGAATGGTGGTGATGCATCAAGGAAGAAAGAAAAGTTGCCTGTGGCAAAAGTTAAAATACTAGGGGAGGATGAATTTGTATTATTAAAGCAACCAATGCTATATGTATAGTTTCCATCTTTAGTGAAATTGAATTGTATATAACTTTTTGCCTGTGAACCATTTATCAAGCCAGCAATATTGGTTGTATTTCCCGTCCCATCTGTAGTTGCATTTCCAAATACTCCATAGGGTATTACAGCATCTGTGCTGTTCACAAACAAGCTACAATTACTTACATTTTCAGTAGGCCTTGGATCAGCGCCGCCAAAACTCCAATTTGAGCTAAATATGAAAGTGATATTTCTAGTACTCTTGTCAGAAGAATTAAATGTAAAATTGCCCGGAGTGAATAAAGTCACCTGCATGGCTTCGGCAAACACCATGCTGAAAATGAAAACTAAAATTACTGAAAAAAACAGCATTATATTTACTTTGCCATCCTCAGAATTAAAAAAGCCTATTGAACCCTCTTTTTTCATTATCACTCCTCTCTTTATGTGGCTAATCCTTCCTTTATGTGGCTAATCCTTCCTTTATGTGGCTAAATTAAACAATATCGGTTTGGCAACATATATTTAAATGTTTTGGTTAAGCGTTTGGTTAAGCTGTGTACTCAGCGTTCATGCCATGATTTTGGGCAAATTAATTTTCAAATTGCGAAACCCACTAAAATCCTAAAAAATAGAAAATATTTAAACTTTTCGATATTTATATGGAATTTTAGAAGGTAAGTTACAAAAACATATAAATCCTGAAAATGCCAATCAAAAATGCCACAAAAAATGAGATTGTCTCAAAAAGCCCTGTTTTTATTGACGATATTTTTTCAAAGTTTGTTGGCTTAATGTTCTCAAAAAGGCAGCACAAGGGATTAATTTTCAGATTCCGCAAAGAAAAGGTAATCGCTCTGCACATGCTCTTCGTTTTTTATCCAATTGATGTCTTATTTCTAGATGAAAACCTAATTGTTGTCGACAAGAAAGAGAATTTTAAGCCATTTGCCTTCTATACGTCACGGAGAAAGGCAATGTATGCAATTGAATTGCCGAATGGCACAATTAAAAAAACTAGAACTGAAATAGGAGATAAAATCAAGTTTTGAGGTCAAGAATAGAAAAGTTTATATATTAAATCTATAAGTCTATAGTACTATAGACAATGCCGACTACAATACAAGTTGATAATGAAACATTGGAATTGTTGAGACGCTTCAAAAATAGTTTGAATGCCGACAGCTATGACGAAGTGATAAATGTAATATTAAAAGGCGGTATGAAAAAATCAATGTATGGTGCTCTGGGAAAAGAACAAAGCATGAAAAACATATTGAGGGGGTTAAGAGACGAAAGTGATAAGTGAGCGTATCTTACTAGACTCTTCTGCATGGATGTCTTATTTTCTGGCGGAAAATGATTTGGGCAAGAACTTTATAGAAGAAGGCAAACACCTGCTGCTGACTTCTGTTTTGTCAATTTTTGAAATTAAAAGAAATATGCTAAAGAAAAAGATTGGCAGTGCGAAGATTGAAGAATTCTTAAAATTTCTAAAAAACAGGAGTTTGTTAATAGAAATAAACGAAAAAGTATGTGCTGGTGCTGTTGAATTATCACTTAAATACAATCTGCATACTATAGATAGCTTGATCTACTGCTCTGCTAAGCTAAACTATGCGACTTTAATAACTGGCGATAGTCACTTTGAAAAATTAGAGAATGTATTTATTCTAAAATAAAACAATAATCTTTAAATAAAAAGCATATTTCATTGGATTACAGCGGGGACGTCGTATAATGGATTTTAAATCCGTACAACCTGGCTATTATCGCCGGCTCCAGTCGTCAAAAACGGAGCGATGAGTCTGAAGACGATGAATTAATTTATGGCGATACCGGCTAATCTGGGACTGACTTAAAATCAGCAGAAATTCAAATAAGGTTTAGGGAACTGTGCCTTTGACTGTCCCAGCGTCCCCACTTTATTTTTTCTTTTTTATTTCCTTAAACTCTTCAATACCCTAAACAATGGTTTATAGAATTCAGTTAATAGAATTATAATTATTGAAATTAAAATTCCGACTATAAAATAAGCATAATAAGTCTTTACAAATTTTTTGTGAGTGGAAAATCAAACTGTTGGATTGAAAAAAATAACATTGATGTATTTTGTTTTTTAATCTTTATTTTTTAGTTTCAATCTCTTTCAATTTCTTTTTTAATTGCCTTGCCTTTCTTGCAGCCTTCAAACCCTTTAACCTGGCTTGCCGGGTTTTGTAATTTTTATACTTTATTATTATCCTATTTGATATTTTTCGTCTTAAAATTAACAATATAGCTAATATAAACAAAATGGAATAGGCATAGTATTTATAAAAAACAAAAAATGACTTTATTTTTGAAAACCTGTTTTTGCCTAAAACAACATGAATTTGCTTAGAATAATCAATGTCTTCGTACTTTGCATTAATTTTCGCTTCATAAGTTCCTTCAGGAGTTTCAGCATCAGGGCTCAATTTCAGGTTTAAGCTTCCAAGCTGCTCTGGATTTATGATTATTTGCTTTGGCTCGATTGAAATCCAGCTTGGCGCTTCCAAACTAATTTCATAGTCCGCTTGTTTTATTCCTCTGTTCCTTATCTTTATTGGGAGATATTCATCTGAATAATAATTTTTTATTTTTGTTTTTGTTATGACTTCAGCTTGATAGCAATCATATTTAGGCACAACCTCGATGGTTAGCTTTTTCTCTGAATTTACCAACGGCAACTTCTTGCTTGCTGAGTTCAGGATTAGGATAAAAAGCCCTTTTGCGCTTGCAGGCGGTTCAGCATATAAACTGAATTTTTGAGCTGCGCCTGGAGCAATTAAGAATGTATTTTTATCAATGCTTATCCAATTTTGCCCGCTTGCTGCCAGTTCAACTGCGTCTTCTTGTTTTCCTGCATTTAGTATTTCTCCGTTATACTGCTTTTTTGTCCCACCGCAAACCTTGTCCTCTTCCTTGTCCAGCCTTAAATTCAGGGCATAGCATTTCTCAACATTTATATCCAAGATTAGCTCTTTCTTGACGTTTCCTGTTAATGACAATCCCAAAACCTTAATGGTGTGCCTGCCATTAGTATTTTGACCGGGGTATAAGTTCAGCGAAACAACTCCGCTTTGCCTTTTTGGCAGCGAAAACTCCTTAACGCCCAGGTTTATCCAGCTGGCTCCTGTAGATTCCAAAGAATATTTATCTGTGATTTCGTTTTTATTCACCACCAGTATGGGAATTGTCCTCTGCTCACTCTCGCAAATGCTGTAAGTTCCATTGTAGAATTCAAACTCAATTTTTTCATTGCCTTCTTTTAGCTCTTGGAATTTTCCCGAGTGCAATTCGTAGCCCTGAGCATAAGCAAGACTGGCCAATAGCAAGAATACAAAAAACACCTGCATCTTTTTTGCCATCATCGTGAAAGTCAGTAATAAGCTTCGCCTTGCTCCTGATCTGGTATTTCTTCGCTTACCCTGCTATTGCCTTGAATGTAATTCTTGATTCCGATGAATATGCCAATTGCGGCAAGCAGAACTGCAAATCCGATCAAGGCTAACTCTAACATATGCTTTAAATTGGCAGCCAAAAGTCCTCTCACTTCAATGACATTGCCTTTTAATGATATATCCTTTAAAACTTCTCCATTGCTTTTGATAGTGACTAAAAATATCTGTTCGCCTATTGTGTTTCCTTTTGAGGAAGCGTATACATTAATTGTTTTGGAATCTTTTGGTTTTAGAACTACCATATTGGACTCTGCGAGTCTTAATCCAGCCCAGTTTGCACCATCAAGCAATATTGTGTACGCATTTGTGTCACGACCTTGATTTGTCAGTGCCAGAGGGTATATCACTTCACTTCCGTCATTTTTAATGTCCTGCTTAACTATTGGAACATTAATTACAAGCTTCTCATTGACAACCTCTTTTTTTTGCTCCTCTTTGCCAAGAACAAATATGGGCATTTCTTTTTCTTCGCTCTCGGGTCCAAATTGGGAAGATATTTCTGACTTTAAAGTGTAAGTGCCTGTTTCGGCATTATCCAAGATTTTAATGATGAAGTCTTCACTTACATCAGAAAATTTGCCGCTATTCTTCATGTTATCAACAAACTTTGTTGATGAAGTTCCAAGCTCTGGGATGCTTACTTTTGCATTAATGCCATCAAGCGGTACAACTCCGAGGTTCTTGAAGCGCAATTTCACAATAAGGTTTTTGCCTGCCTCAATATTATCTTCAGGGCTTAATGAAATGCTGCTCATTATGAATGGAAACTTTTTTTGGCTTATTTTTAATCCATACAGTTTTTCTTCAGAATCGCCTTCTGCATCGATAATCCTGACTTTAAGCTTAAAGCTGTTTTGCCCGAAACTCCCAATTAACGGAAGCTCCAGCTTCCTGACGGCATTTTGATTTTTATTCACATCAAAGGTTGCTGTGGCATCAGCAACCACATCGCCATTTTCAAAGGCAAGGACTGCATCTATATGGGCATCATTCACATTATCAAGCGAGGTTAATTTAACACTCAGATCAAGCTCTTTTTGGTTGTTACCTATGACAACAAAGTTATTTTCGTTTTCTGCCAAGGCTTGGCTTTCCAGCTCAACACTATCTATTGATATATCCAGTCCTCTTGCAATTCCTTCTTTGCCATTGTCTTCCATTGCAAGACCGTATACTTTTTGAAAAGAGTTGCCTTCCGCATCAACAATCTTTACTGTTAATTCGAATGAGTTGCTGTCCTTTAACTTATCAAGCAATTCCAGCTTCAGCAACCTTGAAGAGCTTGAATCACTTTGCAAATCGAAAATTGGAGTGGAATCTGCCACCACAGTTCCGCTTCTAAAATCCCTTAATATAACCTCAACATGGGCGTCTTCTAAATCAGCAAGCGCTGTAAAATCGACTAACACGTCAAAATCGTTGCTTTCTTCGATAAAATTAGTTCTTGACTGCGCAACCGCCTTTCCATTGACCTGCACCCTGTCGATTGACACATCAAAAACGCCTCTGGCGCCGAATGCCGAAATTCCGTTTTTGGTTCTGATTCCATAAGTTTGCTCTGCTAGATTTCTTTCTGTATCTATAACTTTTATTGTCAATTCAAAAGAGCTGCTGTCCTTAAGCCTGTCCAAGAGGGTAAGCCTCAACAGCTTTGATGAGCTTGAGTCTGACTCTAAATTAAAATTCGCTGTAGCGTCTGCAACAGATGTGCCGCTAGCAGTGTCCCTTAAAATTGCTTCAATCCTTGCATTTTCAAGATTCTCAAGTGCCGTAAAATCAACCAAAACATCGAAAAAATTGCTTTTGTTAATGAAATTTGTTCTTGAAGGCGCGACTATCTGCCCATTTAGCCGTACCCTGTCTATTGAAACGTCAAGGCCTGCACTGATTGTCTGCCTAGTCCTAATGGCGTAAGTCCTTTGCTCCAAGGTTCCTCTTCCATCCAGGATGTTTATGGTTAAGTCGTATTCATTTTCCCTTTTCAACCCGTCAATCAACGCCAATCTTAAAACATTAACCGATTTTTGGTTAACGGCAAGACTAAATGTTGATGTCGAGTCGGAAATTGTGTTTCCAGAACGCTGTCCTCTCAAGACTGCTTCAACATGAGCATTATTCAAAGCCCTCAAGGCTGTATATTCAACTGCAACCGAGAAGAAATTGGCATCATCAATAAGATTTGTTCCTGATTCAGAAACTACATTTCCGTTGATGGTGACCCTATCTATGGAAATATCAAATGCATAAGTGAAACCGCTAAGCAAAGCTCCAAATGCAAGCAATAATACCGGGAATACAAAGATTTTTTTTCTCATTAAACTTCCACCCAACGTGTATGGTAGGTTATATCCTACCCATTTGTACCGCAGTAATATACCTCTCTTTTTAAAGTTTTCGTTATTAGAGAGTAGATACAAATGAGGGCTTAATAGGCATTACCTATTTAAATCTGCTAAGGATGCTATAATCCATGATAACAATAATTGGAGCTGGCCCTGCTGGAACTTATCTTGCTTATTTGCTTGCAAAACAAGGCAGAGAGGTAAAAGTCTTCGAAGAACATAACACTATTGGCTCTCCAGTTCAATGCACAGGCATTGTCACCAGTTCGATAGAAAAATTCTTTAGGCTTAAAAAGGAAGTCATCGCTAAAAGGCTTGACAAAGTGGTTGTTGTCAGCAAAAACAACAAAATAACACTTAACGTTGACGAGATTGTGATGTGGCGCGATAAATTTGACAGATTTGTTGCCGATATGGCGCAAGATGCCGGAGCTGAAATCCTGCTTAACCACCAATTCTTGGGGCTTAATGGAAGCCATTCGATAAAAGTAAAAGACAAAAAAAACAATAAAATTAAAGAAGTCAGAACAGAGGCTATCGTCGGTGCTGACGGACCATATTCCGCAGTTGCAAAATCTGCCGGCATCGATTCTGACTCAAAAAACTACATTGGAATGCAGGCAAAGGTAAAGCTAGGCATGGATACAAGCTCTTTTGAAACATATTTTGGCAGCGATTTTCCCAATTTTTTTGGATGGTGCGTTCCAGAATCTGAAGATACCGCGAGGATAGGCTTAGGCTGCCTTGAAAATGCACGAGAATATTTCTATAGATTTATGAAGCAAAGAACGGGAAAAAAAGATGTTTTATGCTGGGAATCTGGATTGATACCATTATACAATCCAAAAAGAAGGCTTCAAAAAGAAAATGTTTATTTGATTGGGGATGCTGCCACTCAAGTTAAAGCTACAACTGGCGGAGGCATAATCCCTTCACTCAAAGCAGCACAAACGTTATGTGACTGCATCATCAATGGCAAAAACTACAATAAGGAATTTAAAAAACGCTCCGGAAGGGAGCTTTTTCTGCACCTTAAGATAAGGAATATTCTAAACAAATTTACAGATAGGGATTATAATATTTTGCTAAACTTGATGAGCCAGAAAAAGGTGAGAAGAGTGCTGAAGAAATACGACAGGGATACGCCAATTCCTCTGATTGCAAATCTATTGCTAAAAGAGCCGAGATTTTTGTATTTCTCAAAAATGATTTTTGCTTAACAAAAGCTTTTTAAAAACTAAGATTTACCTTTTTTTGAGGTGGCTTTGTATTTATGGAGCAAAAAGAAGATGAAGATATATCTATTGACTTTAGCAAAATAAAAAAGTTTTTTGCAAAAGAAGAGAAGGAAGAGGCAAAAATAGAAGATACTCCAAAACAAGAGGAGAAGAAAGAAAGTGATGAGTTATCAATAGATGTCAGCAAGATTAAGGATTTCTTTAAAAGCCATACTCCAAGTGATGCAGAAGCTGAAGGTCATCACCCAGCCAAGAAGGACGACGACAGCATAGATATGTCATTTGATTTCAGCAAAATTAAGAAATTCTTCAAGTCTGAAAAGGGTATTTCAAGCACTGACGAGGAATTATCCTTAAACTGGAGCAAAATTGCCGAATTCTTCAAAAAGTATGGGATTATTTTCATTGCACTAATTCCGGTGATTCTTGCAATCTACGTAAGAATGCAAGCTGGATTCCTGCTGTTTACCGATGATTGGGCGAGGGACAGTGTAATAAACATTATTAGAACTGATTTGAGGGCTGACATTAACCAGAGGTTCCCAAATTTGCCTGATTCAAATAAAAATTTCCAATTAAATACAGAGCTGGCTAAATCCATAAAAAGCGGAAAATACGTATTCAAAACGGGGCAGTATGCTGGACAAGAGATGGAGATAAGCAATCAGCTAAGACAAACATCCCAGTTCTTTAAGGCATTCTACCAAGATGAAAAGCAAGAGAAGTACATGCCGGATATAGATCCGTACTACTGGTCCAGATATGCAAAGAATATTATCGAGCGCGGTCATCCAGGCGATACATTAAAGGAAGGCAAACCCGTCCCAGGCGGCGGTAGTATAAAAAAGCCAACTCCGTTTGATACTTTGCAATTAGCTCCCGTAGGAAGATTTGTGTTAGATGACATGTTTCATCCATATTCTCTCGCCTATTTTTACAAGATACTTAATTTTTTTGTTCCAGACCTAAGTTTGATGCGTTCGATGTTTTATCACACTGTTTTTTTCTCTGCATTGTGCGTGCTGCTTGTTTTTTTAATTGCCAGAAAAATTGCTGGAAATTTAGGAGGATTTTTTGCCGGATTAATAATGGCTGTGAACGCCGCTTTTTTAGGAAGAAGCTTGCATCCTGATAATGATGTGTGGGTAATCTTCTTTCCTCTTGTTATTACCTGGGTGTTTTTAATCAGCATAAGCGCCAAAACTACCTTAAAAGTAGGTATTCTGACCATTATTGCAGGTTTTTTTACTGGGCTTTACACTACTGCCTGGAGTGGTTGGTGGTATATTTTTGATTTCTTGCTGGGAACAATAGCATTAACTTCTTTGTATATAGTCTTTTCTAAATTTGGCAAAATAAAGAATGATATAAGACTGTTTTTTTCTGACGGGGTTTTGAGGAATATCATTATATTTGGCGTTGTTTATTTTTTCTCAACAGCCGCATTTGCCATTTTGTTCTCGGGCTGGTTTGATTTTAAAAATAGCTTTCTCGGCCCTTTGAGCTTTCAATCAATTAAGGCACCTGTAACTCCTTACATATGGCCAAATGTGCTAACAACTGTTGCAGAGCTGAATGAAGGGGCTATTGACGAAATCGTCAACTCCATGGGAGGCCCGTCACTTTTTTTTATTAGTCTGCTTGGCTTGATTCTTTCTATATCCAGAATCGAGGGTCTGCAAAAATTTGATTTTACATATATACTCGTTACTGCTGTTTTTTACAGCATTTTGTTTATAAGAGTAGGGGCGCAGCGTCCAGCATTGTACAAGACAATTGGCGTTTTCACTTTTATAGCCTGGATTGTAATCCCAATTCTATTGAGAATTTTAATTGCTATGTACAGAAAGGACCCGTCTTATGATTTTAAGCTCTCCATACTCTTATCCCTTTGGGTTATATCGACTGTTTTTGCCAGCATAAAGGGCATTAGATTTACACTCTTGCTTGCACCAGCGTTCAGCGTTGCATTCGGTGTTGCACTTGGTAAAACTTATTTATACGCCACAAAATTGGCAACACGCGAACTCAGAATTCATAAGGTGATAGGCAGCAGCATTTTAATTGTTTTGATGCTCTTAGTTTACATTAATCCTATAAGGGGCGCAATTAGCAATGCAAGAAACGACATACCAATAGTTAATGATGCTTGGTATAATACGCTAATTTCAATAAAGCAAAATTCTAAAGAGAATGCAATTATAACATCCTGGTGGGACTTCGGACATCATTTCAAAGCAATCGCTGAAAGGCCTGTAACATTTGACGGCACTACCCAAACTGATGCTGCTGCCCACTGGGTTGGAAGATTATTTATGACAGACAGCGAGAAGGAAGCATTTGGCATAATCAGGATGCTTGACTGCGGCCACAACAATGCTACAGTTGTGCTGTCAAGAATCAACAACGACCTAATCAAGTCTCTGAAAATAGTAAAGGAGATAATTGAGTTGGACAAGAAGGAAGCCAGCAAAAGGCTTGCTGGTTATGGCCTTGCACCCCAACAAGTTGAAGAAGTTGTTGCTAACACCCATTGCAGTCCGCCCGAGGCTTTTTTGATTGCATCCAATGATATGTCAACAAGCAGGCAGGATATGGACGGCGGCAAAAGCGGAGTATGGTCCCACTTCGGAAGCTGGAATTTTGAAAGGGCAGACATATGGTTCAATGCAAAAAAGATGCAAAAGGAACAAGGCATTGAATACATGATGAATAAATTCAATTACACAAGGGAAAAGGCAGAAAGCATTTATTTTGAAATTCAATCTATTTCTAATGACAGGGATGCAAACTCATGGGTTGCTCCTTGGCCAGGCTATGGAGGAACTATGGGCTGCAGCAAAAATGATGCTGGATTATATGTTTGCAATAACGGACTGCAAATAAATCTAAGTAATTACGATGTTTTTGGAATTGGTCAGAAAGGAATTGTAAGGCCTAAAGTTGCTGCCTTTACAACTAAAGAAAGCATGATTAAGAAAGAGTTTAACGGCGATACCCTTGATTTTGGATTGACAATCATCCCAAGAAATGACATGCTTCTTGAGGCCGTGATATCAAGCAAAGAGCTAACAGGAAGCATGTTCATAAGGATGTATAAAATGCAAGGTCATGGGCTTAAGTACTTTAAATTGTTCAAGCATGAAACTGGGCTGACAGGAACAAACATCTATATTTATAAAGTGGATTGGGAAGGGAAAAACGAGACAATAGTTCAGGAATATGTAGATTATTTAAGAAAATTCAAAGAAGTGGAATCTCTAACCAACATTTCTAAAGAGTATGTACCAACAATATTCAATATAGGCGATGAAATTGTAGCTGGAGATTTTAAATGGAAATTTAGTAACTTTACAAAAAAATCACAAATTGGTGATTATATCAGTAGAGAAGCTGATGGTGAATTTTTAATTTTAGATGTCGAAGTTGAAAACATTGGAACATCAGCTCAATTATTAAAAAATTCTCTTATTGAATTAATTGATAATCAAGGAAGGGAATTTAGTGCTGATATAAAATATTATGATGTAAAACCTGAAGCAATAATTTTTGATACAATTAATCCAGGCATAGTAAAAAAAGGAAAAATTGTGTTTGATATTCCTAAAGGTTTGACAAATCTTAAAATAAAAGTTATCTCAAACAGAGATAATATTTTTAATTATATAAAAATACAATAAATTTTCTTAAATGAAAACAAACAAAATCTGGGCTGTAATTCCAGCTTACAATGAAGGAAGAAACATTGCCAAAATAATCAAAAAAACTAAAAAGCATATAAGAAATGTTGTAGTTGTTGATGATGGCAGCAAGGACAATACAAAGGAAATGGCGGAGAGTGCAGGCGCTATTGTTCTGAAGCATATATTAAACCTGGGCAAAGGTGCTGCATTAAAAACCGGCTGTGATTATGCAATTAAGAAAGATGCGAAATTCATGGTTGTATTGGACGCAGATGCCCAGCACGATCCTGAAGACATACCGAGATTTATAGAAAAATTAGATAAATGCGATATCGTGTTTAGCTATAGAAAGGCCAGCAGAAAGATGCCATTGGTTCTCCGCTTTGGCAACTGGTTCATATCGAATGTTGCAGGAATCTTATATGGCGTTAGGCTGAAGGATACTCAATCCGGTTTTAGGGCTTTTTCAAAGGACGCATACAGGAAAATCAGATGGAACGCCTCTGATTATTCAATGGAGTCAGAGATGATATCGAAAGCAGGAAAGCAAAGGTTAAAATATGTGCAGATTCCTATTGAAACAATCTATTCTGATAAGTATAAAGGAACAACAATTGTAGACGGGATAAAAATAGTCTTAAACATGTTTTGGTGGAAACTGTTTAACAACAGGTGAAAAAATGGCTAAGATACTCGGAATACAGATAATTGGCTCATTGTTTGGAGTGTTTATGATTTACTACTCATTCTTAAAATATAAAAGAAGGGAGTTTACGCAAAAGGAATTCGGCTTTTGGCTTTTCGTGTGGATGCTTATTATTTTAATTGGATTGTTCCCTTTTTTGTTGGACCCTGTAGTCAGGATTGGCGGTTTTTTAAGGGCCCTTGATTTGCTGATAATAAGCGGCTTCCTTTTTTTGATTGCAGCTGTGTTTTATACTTACACAATCGCAAGGAAGAATCAAAACCAGCTTGAGGCAGTGGTAAGAGAAATTGCTATTAAAAAGCGCAGAAGGTAGTTCTACCCAATTTTTGGGTCGGCTTAATTTGCGATTGGGCAAGAAAACAATTCCCGCCATTTATTCTTTTATTTGATTGAACTTCGTTCTTATTCCAACTTCAAAAACTCACTTACAGAAATAATCTTAATTCTTCCAAATTCTTTCAATCTCTTCAAATGTTTATCACCAGAAATGATGTAATCAGCATTAGTTTCGGTAGCACATTCAAGCAAAATATTATCATCTGGATCTTCTTTTACCACATTAAGATTAGTTTTTGTGTCAACAATTGTTGCAATCTCAAAAAGAATTTCTAAAAACTTCCTTTTTTGTTCTTCGCTAAAACTAAATTTAGGATAGTTCATTACCTCTTTTAATTCTGCAATTTGTTTGATAGAAATAAATAAGGCATATTCTTTATCAATAACTTTATGAAATAAATCTTTAGATTTGCCCTCCCAACCTAAAGCAGAAATCAAGTTATTTGTATCAATGACTATCTTTTTCTTGCCCATCCAATGGCCTCTTTAACATCACCTTTTTTTATTTTGTTCTTTTTGAATTGCAATTCTATGTCTCTAGATAAAGCCTCAAAATCTAATTTAACCTTGGGTATCTCCACTTTCTTAAATAAAACCCCATTCTGTATTGGAAAAGCTACAAATCTTTCTCCAGGAGTTAAATTAGACATTTCTCTAATCTCTTGAGGTACAACCAACTGACCTTTTTCCGACATTTTTACAAGTTCTATGTCGTTTTCTCCCATATTTATCACCTGTTGAACAGTTAAATAGTTTAACTATTTAAATATTTCTATGACTAAACAATTCTTGCCCTTTATTCTACTACTTGATTGAACTTTGTTCTTGATTAACGGCCGACTCAAAAACTTTGCTTTCGGCAACCACGTTGCAATTTACTTCATAAGGGCGTAAAACAGGAATCTATACATTTTCGTTATTATTTAGCATCATGAAACTAAATTTCAATCCGTCGCTTCGCGACAAATTTTAGTCTCGGTGGAAATTGTCTCTGCCACTAATTTCCGCCTCGAAATTATTTGATAAACAATGAATATATTGGCGAGGCTTTTTTAGTGGCAGACAAAAAAGCCGAGCACTAAATTTTGCCGAAGGAGGATTGAAATCCTAAAAATTCATTATACAAAATGTGCTTCAAGATACTAAAGCATTACACATTTTCTAAATATTTAAATAATATATTTGATTACTTCTGGAAATGGTAATCATTGTAAAAACCATTGACAGATTCTTAGGCAGCCTTTTATGCGACTTTTTGGGTTTGTTCAGAAAGCATAAGGGTTTATATAATCAAAAAATTGACAAAATTTTGGTAATCCAGCTTTGGGGCATAGGAGAAACCATTTTGACACTGCCGGCAATCGAAGCATTAAGAAAGAAGTTTACAAGTGCAAAAATAGATGTTTTAGCCACATCAAGAAATAAGGACGTTTATTTCAGCAATAAAATCATAACAAACACTATTTCAATAAAACTAAACCCATTTTCAATATCCAAGTTTATGTTAAAGAATTTTAAGAAATACGATTTGGTTATAGATATGGAAGAATACCTAAATATTTCAGCATTAATCTCTTTTTTTGTTGGAAGGAAAAGAATTGGCTATTCCCATAATTCTAGAGCAAAATTATACACAAACAAGGTAAGGTACAACGACAGGCAGCATGCTTCACAAACATTTTTGGATTTAGTAAACGCTTTGGGTATTGCTTATGATATTGAAAAGCTGCCGAGGCTAAGCTGTTCCAGGAATGACAAAAATATTGTCAACAAGTTTTTAAAAAATAAGGGCATAAAGGCGAATGATTTTGTGGTCTGCGTTGCCCCGGGCGCCGCCGAATCCGCGAAGTCAAGAATGTGGCCTTGTGAGAGATATGCAGAGCTTTGTGATGAGATAATAATAAGGAACAATGCGAAGATAATTTTTGTTGGTAATCTTGATGAAGACGAATTAATAACCAGCATTCAAAAAATAATGGAGGATAAGAATAGAACGATAAATGCAGGTGGAAAAATCACGCTAACCCAGTTATTTTATCTGATTGGCAGATGTGATTTGTTTATAGGCAATGACGCTGGGCCAATGCATATTGCTGCTGCACAAGGTATTAAGACAATTGGCTTATTTGGACCAAATCTCCCAGTAAGGTTTGGACCATACGGAAAAGGGAATATCGGGCTATACAAAGGAGATAACTGCAAATTCAGCCCATGCATCAATGTCCATAAAGGAGAGATTCCAGACTGCCTATATCCCAGAAACAGCAATGACTACCAAAAATGCATGAAGAATATAAGCGTTGATGATGTATTGAGGGAGCTTGAGAAGATAGTTTAAACTTTCCTATATGCGAAAGGGCAAATTGGAGGGGGATTTGAGGCACGAATTAAAACGGTATTAGACGAACGATA
Source organism: Nanobdellota archaeon (assembly GCA_038046685.1). GTDB lineage: Archaea > Nanobdellota > Nanobdellia > Woesearchaeales > GW2011-AR4. Next base: position 23,064 of record JBBSVT010000078.1, on the reverse strand, counting down.
GTTTTTTATATACTATTATATTGAATATTTCCTATGGCAGAAATGGACTTTCAGAAGCAAATTTTAGGAACACTTACAGAGATGAAAAACAGCATAGAAACATTAAGAAAAGACGTCAATTACTTGACGGAATACATAGAAGACACAAAGCTAATAGAAGAGGAAAGAAAACAATTAGGCGAAAGCATATTAAAAATAAAGTCTGGCGATACTTCTGATTTTGTTTCTTGGAAAACAGCAAAAAAGGAATTAGGAATGTAAAATGTTCTCGGCTGAATTAAAGAAGCCAGCACTTAAATTTCTCAAATCTATTAAGGATAAAACTCTTTTGAAGCGACTATCTGATAGAATTAACGAGCTCGAGAAGAATCCATTTCCGCAGGATATTGAGAGAGTTGAAGGCTACAAAGATATAAAAGTTTTCAGAGTGAGAGTTGGAGATTACAGGATACTTTATTTTGTGAATTATACTTCTTCAAAGGTTTATATTGAGAAGATTGATAAGAGGAGCAGGATTTATCGATAGCTCTTATCTTACTTTCATATGTATTTTTTTATGGCAAACTCCGCATAATACAATTAGATTATCCAGCTTATTATTCGAAGGATTGTAATCTTTATGGTGAATATGCAACCCTTCTGTTTTATTGCATACAGCACATTTGTTATTAAATTTATTGAAGATCACTTCTTTATCTTCTTCTGATATAGCTAATCTTTTCTTATCTGTTACTTTTCCATAAACTCTTTTTTCTGCTTCTTCACGTATTAATCTTCTATCTTCAATATCTTTCAGTTTTGCAATCTCTTCTTTATTTTAGCTTCTTTTATTGTTTCTTTTCTATGTTTTATTAATTCTTTAAACGCCTCTTTGATAACATTATTATTGTTTTTTAATGCTTTAATAACCTCACTTTTTTTGAACCAAAACTCAGATGGTATACCCTTTTCATCTACTATAATATATTCATACTCTTGTGGGCCAAACATTGATGGCGCTCTATCTATTTTTTCTAATGTCAATGGCTGATGTCCCTCTCTCATACCTTCAAAGAAATCTTCTGTGATTCTATCAATAATTTGTTCCGTCGTTTCAATTCTTTCTGTCATTTGCATTTATAATAATATTAACGTTGTTTTCTATTTTCTCTTTTGAGTCTCCTTGAATAATATTTATATTTTTATACTCTATAGTGATAGGTTCATTATCTATTGATTTTTCTTTATCAAAAAATTTCTTTATACGGTCAGTAATCAAATTAGCCACTACCGCAATGACTATTGCCCCACCTATTTCTATGATTATAGGTACACATATCTCTTTGAATTCTATTTTTGTTTCTAAATGTCTTGCACTAACCCCTTGTATAGAATTTAAATCATTAAGTAGCTCATTTACTTGTGATTTAGTTACACCTAATACACTCAAATTAACCTGTAGCACCATAGTCTTTCAGAAACCATTTCGGTCTTTATTAAATTTTTGATATGGATTCAGAAATTTCTCTTTGTTAATTTGAATATTTTTTGAGATATCCATTGGAATATGTAATTTTTATCAATTTAAGGGTGGGTAGTGGGATGAGTGGCGGCGGGTAGATTGAATTTTTATATTGCGTTTTCGTTATTGAGAGTGCAATTCAATGAAAAACATAAAGTTTTACACATCAAAGTCTGACTTCTAGCACAAAAATTTAATGAAGTTTAATAAAATTAAAAAATATCAAGACTAAAACAAACTCAAGTTCCAACATGCACATACTCCCCATAGGTAAAAAATCCGACTAGCTGCTTCATTCTTGCTAATCTAGGGAATAAATTTTTTTCCAAGGATACAACATCTTGAAATAATTCAAATATCTCTGGCTTAAAAATATAGATGCCTGCATTGACTATGTTGGTGGAATAGTGCTTTGGCTTCTCCTGAAAATCCACGATTAAGTCGCCATCAAGAATTGCTGTTCCATAACTGCTTGTCTTTTCCCTTGTCATTAATCCCATCGTTGCTAATTTTTCCAATTCCAAGTGCTTCTTTATCATTTTCAGCAAATCAAAATTATTTAATGTGTCTCCAGACATCACAACAAAGTTTTTATTGATTTTTTTCTTCACAGCTTCCAGAGCATCTGCATTTCCTTTCGCCTGTTTTTCTATAATTTCTATCTTTATTTTGGAATCCGAAATCTCGCTTAAAAGCAGATTGATATTTTTGCTGTGCTGGGTTATGATGTAAACCACTTTGATTCCATATCTATAAAAAAAATCAATCTGATTTTTAATTAAGGATGAACCGTTTACATCCTTTAAAGAGAAAACCTGATGCTCTCCCTTCAACAATAACACTGCTGAATCAACTGACTGCTCCTGCAATCCTTTTTTTAGGAAATAATCAATGGCTTGTGACCTGCTTCTGATTACAGAGCAGTCAACCTTAGAATCCACAATCTTCAGCAAAGAAGCGTCTATCGATATTGCAATCTTGGCTTTTTTCATGGTACTACGAAGTAGGAAATAGTATTACTATATATATTTTTATATTTTAGAGTATATATTTCAGAAAAACGAAAGATTTATATATTAAGTTAAATTAAAGTATGAAATATTCATACCAAAATGGAAAATGCAATACGGCAGAGGATACTGCAGCACAGCGATACTATAAGCCTGCTAATGCTTGAGTCTGAAACCATAAAAAAAATTGCCGAGATTATCGTGAACTGCTATAAGAATGGCCAAAAGGTTATTTTTTTCGGCAATGGCGGCAGCTGTTCTGACAGCATGCACTTAGCGACAGAGTTGATATCCCGCTATTATTTTGACAGGAAGCCTCTTTCTGCAATGGCTTTAACTGATAATGTAAGCATTACTGCTATCGGAAATGATTACAGTTTTGAGGAGGTCTTCAAAAAACAAGTTGAAGCACATGTGAAGAAAGGGGATGTAGTTATAGGGATTAGCACCAGCGGCAATTCGAAAAATGTGATAAAAGCAATAGAAAAAGCCAAAGAATTGGGAGGGATTGCAGTGGCGTTTACCGGCAAAAGCGGCGGCTTATTAAAGGACAAAGTAGACATCTGCCTTAAAATACCATCTGACGATACACCGAGAATTCAAGAAGGTTATATGCTGGCCGGGCATATTATTTGCGAGTTAGTTGAAAAAGAATTATTTGGGAAGCAAAATGCTCGACTTCAATAAAATCAAAACAATTTCTATAAAGCAGAGAAAAAATAAGGCAAAGTTAAGCGATTTAATTAAGCCTGAAGACTCAAAGGTTTGCATTCATTCAAAAGAGTTTGATGGATTAATTGAAAGGGTTATTGCGGCTTACAAAAGCAAAAAGCAAATAATCCTTATGATGGGCGCGCATGTAATAAAGGTTGGCATGAGCCTCCTTATTATTGATCTAATGAAAAAAGGCGCAATAAGCCATATTGCAATGAATGGCGCATGCCCAATTCATGATTTTGAGCTTGCATTAATTGGCGAAACATCGGAGTATGTCGAGCAAACCATTGAAGACGGCACATTTGGAATGACTGAAGAAACGGGAAGCATTTTGAATGATGCCGTCAAAAGCGGCGCAAATTACAACTGTGGAATGGGCTATGCAATCGGAAAGAAAATTAATGAATTGAACCTGCCCAACAAAGAGTGCAGCATTTTGTGGAATGCATACAAATTAAATATCCCTGCAACTGTTCATGTCGCAATTGGAACAGATATAATCCACCAGCATCCAAGCTGCGACGGCGCTGCTGTCGGAAAAACAAGCTATCATGATTTTAAGCTCCTGGCAGACAGCATAAGCAGGCTTGAGCATGGCGTTGTGTTAAATGTCGGGTGCGCAGTAATCTTGCCTGAAGTTTTTTTAAAGGCATTGACAATTGCGAGAAACCTTGGACATAAAGTTGAGAAAATAACAGCAGCAAACCTTGACATAATAGACCACTACAGGCCAAGGGAAAATGTTGTTAAAAGACCAACTTCACTGGGAGGAAAAGGATTTATTATAATTGAAAGGCATGAAAAAACAGTACCAACACTCCATAGGATGATTGTTGATAAAATATAAAACAAAAATGAAACAGCGCTTATTAAAGATACTGGAAAAATTTAAAGGCAAAAAAATCCTTGTTATAGGAGACATTATGCTTGACAAATATATCTGGGGGGAAGTCTCAAGAATAAGCCCGGAAGCTCCTGTTCAAGTTGTCCATGTCCAAAAAGAGACCTATGCGCCTGGAGGAGCTTCAAATGTCGCAAACAACATATCAGCATTAAATGGAAAGGCATTTATGGTGGGCATTGTAGGAAATGATGAGCCAAAAAACATTCTTTTGGATGAATTAAAAAAAAGAGGCATAAACATTGACGGCATTTTCACAGACAATGATAAGCCAACCACCCAAAAAGTCAGGATTGTCGGAAGAAATCAGCAGCTGTTGAGGGTTGATTACGAGAAGAAAGAGCATGCCCATCAAGATATTGAAAAATCAATAATGTTATTTTTAAGGAAAATTGTCAAAGAGATAGATGCAATAGTTATTTCTGATTATGCAAAAGGCGTAATAACTCCGGAGATCTGCAATGGTCTCATTAAATCGGCAAAAGAACATAAAAAGCTAGTTATTGTTGACCCAAAGCCAAAACACCTGGATCTTTACCGAAATGTAGATTTGATCACCCCAAACAATGCGGAAGCAAGCGAAATGACAAATATCGAGGATGGTGGTGAAAATGCTGTTGTAGAGATGGGCAGGAAACTAGTGAAATACCTCAATGCAAATGTCCTAATCACAAGGGGAGAGGAAGGAATGTCTCTATTTGAGAAAAATTTCAACATTGAGCATATTCCCGCAAAAGCTAGGGAAGTGTACAGCTTAATAGGCGCGGGCGACACAGTTGTTGCAACAATAGCTCTTGCATTGGCTGCAGGTGCAAACCTAGAAGAAGCATCAATCTTGTCCAACAGCGCGGCTGGCATAAAGGTGGGAAAATTAGGAACTGCTTCTGTTGCTGTTGAAGAAATCATGGAGGGGCTTGCAAGACTATGACAAAAGCGGTATTTATTGACAAAGACGGCACTATTGTCGAAGATGCTGGCTTTGTCCACAGAATTGAGGAATTCAAGCTAGTTCCAAATGCAGTTGAAGGGCTGAAATTATTGAAGGATTACAAGCTGTTTATTGTATCCAACCAGTCCGGTATTGGAAGAGGTCACTTTACATTAAATGATTTTAACAAATTCAACACGCATTTGCTCAAGGAATTGGGTAAAAACAAAATAAAAATTCAAAAAACATATTTCTGCCCGCACAAGCCGGAAGACAATTGCGAGTGCAGAAAGCCAAAAAAAAAATTCCTGGATGAGGCTGAAAAAGAGTTTAACATTGATTTTAAAAAGTCCTTTGTGATAGGCGACAGAATAAGCGACATTGAAATGGGCAAAGGCGCCGGATGCAAAACAGTTCAGGTGCTGACTGGAAATAAAGTTGACGACAAAAATGCAATGAATCCGGATTATTTTGCAGAGGATTTGTTGGACGCTGCAAAATGGATTCTGAAAAATGCCAATCAAAAATAAAATCACCACACTTAAAGAACTCATTCAGATAGTCCAAAAACTAAAATCACAAAACAAAAAAATAGCGACAACAAACGGAGTTTTTGACATTCTTCATCTTGGGCATGTAAAATATTTGGAAGGCGCAAAGAAGCTTGCAGATATTTTAATTGTCGGAGTCAACTCGGATTCTTCTGTAAAAAAAATAAAAGGCCCAAAAAGGCCGATTAACGATGAGGATTCCCGCTTAGCCGTATTATCTGCTCTCGAAAGCGTGGATTATGCCTTTCTTTTTGATGAAAAAGATCCAAGAGAATGGCTAAGCAAAATAAAGCCGGATTTCCATGCAAAAGCCGGCGATTATAAGATAAGCCAGATTGTTGAAAAGGATGTTGTTGAGAAGAATAACGGAAAGCTTGTTCTAATTGCCATGGTAAAAGGCTGCTCCACAACCGGAATGATAAACAAAATTCTTGAAATTAACAGAAAACAATAATTTTTTAAATATTTTATAGTTTTTCCGTAATATGATAAAGCTTTCAATTATTATTCCTGTATATAATGAAGAAATCACCTTGTTGAAAGTTATCGACAAAGTAGACTGTGTTAAGCTCAATGATATTGCAAAGGAGATTATAGTGGTGGATGACTTTTCAACCGACAAGACAAGAGTGTTTTTAAAAAAAATAAAATTAAAATCGATAAAGATCTTTTATCATGAAACAAATAAGGGCAAAGGCGCTGCAATAAAAACAGGGCTGAGGCATGCGACTGGCAGCATAATTCTTATCCAAGATGCTGATTTGGAATATAACCCTAAAGAGTATAAAAAGCTCTTAAGCCCGATAATGCATGGCAATGTAAAAGTTGTTTACGGCTCAAGATTGAAAGCAATAAGGAAAAACATGAAGAAGATGTACAAGCTTAATTATATCGGAAACCTATTTCTAACTTTGCTCACAAACTTGCTCTATGGGGCAAAAATAACCGACATGGAAACAGGCTATAAGGTTTTCGCAAGAAATGTGCTTAAGGGAATAAACCTAAAGTCAAATGGATTTGGATTTGAGCCTGAAATAACGGCAAAAATACTGAAGAAAGGCTACAAAATAAAGGAAGTGGATATTGACTTTAATCCAAGAACCGTTGAAGAGGGGAAAAAAATCAGCTGGACAGACGGGGTAAAAGCAGTGTACTATCTTTTGAAATACAGGATTATGGATTAGATAGTCAAGCTTCTTATGATTATTTTATTACGCATACTTTGAACAAACTTTAAATAACCCCAATTTTTTCTCAATATAAAATGGCCACGCCAAATATCACAATGTTTTTCCCTGCTTACAACGAGGCAAAGAATATTCGAAAATTGCTGAGTTCCGCATTAAAAGTCCTCAGTCAAGTGGCAAATGAATATGAGATCCTTGTTATAGTCTATGAAGGCTCGACTGACGGCACAGTAGGCATTGCCAGGAAACTTGCAGGCAAAAACAAAAAGATAAGGGTTTTGATTCAGCCAATAAATAAGAAAGGCATCGGCTACGCAAACATTATGGGGTTTGAAAACGCCAAATACCCTTACATCTTTTATGCTGATTCTGACAACCAATTTGACCTGAAGGACTTTAGGAAATTTTTACCTTACATTGAAAAATATGATGTTATTGCAGGCTACAGGATTAACAGACAGGATCCCATTACCAGGATTTTAGTTTCAAAAGTTTACAATGTGGTTATGCGTTTTTTATTTGGGCTAAAAGAGCGTGATTTGGACTGCTCATTCCGCCTCGTCAACAAAAGGGTTATAAACAGCATCAGCTTGATATGCTCTACAGGTGTTGCAACATCAGAGCTTTTAGCCAAGGCAGCAAAGCACGGTTTCAAAATCAAGGAGATAGGTGTAAGGCATTATCCGAGAAAGTTTGGGCAGCCTGTCTTCGAAGGCGGATTTTTCAACTTTCCAAGGCCAAAGGTTGTATTTAATATAGTTGAAGAAATCATATTATTGTACAGGGATTTGCACTTAAAAAAATGAAGATTGTTGTTACTGGCGGCGCTGGCTTTATAGGCAGCCATATCGCTGAGTTTTACGCAAAAAACAGTGAAGTTGTAGTTTTTGACAATTTGAGCAGGGCAGCTTTACTAAAAAAAGCAATCAAAAATGTTGATTACAACTGGAATTATTTGAAAAGGTTCAAAAATGTGAAATTGGTTAAGGGAGATATAAGAAATTTTAAAGAGATTGCAAAAGCATCTGCAAATGCAGATATTATTGTCCACGCAGCTGCGCAGACTGCAGTTACTGTTTCTGTCGGAGACCCGGCAAGCGATTTTGAAACTAATGCTCTTGGCACTTTCAATGTCCTGGAGGCTTCGCGGATAAATGATGTTAAAAAAGTGCTTTACTGCTCTACGAACAAGGTTTATGGCAAGAATGTAAATAATATCAGTATCAGCGAAGAAAAGTCAAGATATGCTTTTGAAAAAAAATATCAAAATGGAGTTTCAGAGGATTTTTCAATTGACTTGTGCGAGCACACCCCATATGGGTGCTCAAAATTAACAGGAGACATATACGCTCAAGATTACGGAAAGCTATACGGCATTAAGACAGGTGTTTTTAGGATGAGCTGCATTTATGGAACGAGGCAGTTTGGAGTTGAGGACCAAGGATGGGTTGCGTGGTTCATAATTGCAGCATTGCTCAACAAGCCTATAACAATTTATGGCGATGGCAAGCAGGTAAGAGACATCCTTTTCGTAAGTGACTTGGTTGATTTATTTGACAAATTCATAGACTCAAATTTAAGGGAAGCTGTCTTAAACGCCGGCGGCGGCGCTTCACATACAATCTCCTTATTGGAGCTTATTGAGCTTCTGAAACAAGTCACCCAAAAAAAAATTGCTGTAAAATTCAGCGGCTGGAGACCTTCCGACCAGAAAGTGTATATCTCGGATATTTCGAAAGCTGCAAAATTATTGAAATGGGAGCCGAAAATCAAGCCTGAACATGGAATTAGAAGCCTGATAAATTGGGTTTCAAAAAACAAGCAGCTTTTCAATTAGGTGAGACTATGTATTCTGTTGTAATACCCGCCCATAATGAATCAAAAAATTTAGCCAAGCTGCTGGATAAAGCCTATAAGACACTAAAAAACACAAATGAAAAATTTGAAATCATTGTTGTTAACGACAACAGCACAGACAACTCAAAAAAGACTCTTGAAAATTTGAAAAAGAGAATCAAGCAATTAAAAGTTATAACCAGAACAACTGACCCGGGGGTGGGCTATGCTATAAGGGAAGGACTGAGCAATGTGAAGGGAGAAGTAACCATAACTATGGACGGCGATTTGTCGCACGATCCTGCTGAAATACCAAAACTGCTGAAATTTCTTAAAGATTTTGATATGGTGTGCGGCTCAAGGTATGCAAAAGGAGGCAGCGCAGATATGGCTCTGAGCAGGATAATTGTAAGCGGATTATTCAACTTAATTTTCAGGAACCTGGTTGGAATTCCAATTAAGGACTTCACATCTGGATTCAGGGTGTGCAAAACTAGAGTGATTAAGAACATCAAGCTTAATAGCAAAACTTTTGGAATTTACATTGAGATTTCATTAAAAGCTTATCTTGCGGGATTCAAATTAACCGAAATTCCAATAACATACCATAAGAGAGTATTTGGAAAATCAAACCTAAATTATTTCAGGCAAGGTCCTGAATACCTGAAGGTCGCATTTGAAGCATTAAAAATTAAGTTATTAAAATAGTCATGCTTTAATAAAAGCATATCCATTTTCTGTTTGAGTCCACAGCCCTTTTACATCGTAAACGAGCCAAGAATATCCAATATTGCCAACAGGTTCAAAATTCTGCTTCAGCCATTGATAGCAAACCCATTTCTGGAACTGAAGGCTGTTTGCCGGAATTAAAAGTTTGCCTGTCACAGGCTGGCATCCAGGGTCAACTAAAAAGCTTTCTTTGCTTTCTTTTATATAATTTTTAACCAAGTCTAGGTCCTGCTCCCAGTCAAGGTTCGAGTCAATTGTGTATTTATAGCCGTTCCTAGGCCCACCTATGAATTCATTGAAATATGCAAGGTGATGCGGTAAGACAAGCAAGGAGCTTGCTATATACCATATGGATGACAAAGCGATTACTGCAATTATTATCTTATTTTTTGGAATTCCATTTTTCAGAATCCTGCTTGAAAACAGAAACATTATTGGATAGATAGAAAGAATGTGTCTGTAACCAATTAGGAGTCTGCTGAAAAAGGTTAAGTTAAATAAGATTAATAAAACAAAAATAGTCATATACAGTTCTGAAAGCGTCAGTCTCCTGAAATATAATAATCCAAGAATGATGAGAATAAATAAAGCTATTGGAGTTTTAATTAGTACATGCCCTATGTAATAAGACTTAAATCTTTCAGCGACCTTGCCAAAAAAGAAAAATCCCCTTACCTCGTCTTTGGCTTGCCATTGCGCCAAGTCGTGTCCGAGAACATATTGCTTTGGCAAAGGGACAGGGATCCATTTCAGAAGCTTATTTTCATATAAATTCTTAAAAGTGGAGCTCGTAAATTCTTCTTTATTGTATTTGCCCAATGGAATAAAAACTCCCTTGAAAAGGTATGTAATGTTGAGAATGAGCAATCCTATAATAAAAACTGCCAATAAAGACAAAAATAAATCAGATGCCTTCCTTAAATTATTATTGTCAATACTGATGAAAAAATTTGTTTTAAACTCCTTAAAAAAATAAACTAGTACAACATATAATATAAAAGTTGGGATTAAGAATACGGCAAGTAATTTCGCTACTTGCGCCAAGCCAAAAATGATTCCTGCAATTGCAAGATTTCTTTTTGTTGGATTGTGGATATATTTCCAAAAAGCATACATAGCCCAAAAAATGAAAAGGGCTCCACCTATATCAGCTGTTACAAGACTGCCGAATGCCAACATATTAGGCGAGAATGAATACAGAAACAAAGCCAAAAGTCCTGCCTTTATCCCATATAAGTCCCTTGCCCAAAGGAGTACAATATAACCCAGCAAAGTCATAAAAATCAGAGGAATAATCCTGGAAATAACCAAAAGTTTTTTTGGCAGATGATCAACTTTGCCTTGAATGTAATCTGATTGTGTGCCTCTGTTAAAATTGATTTGGCTTTTGTCCTTGACAAATAGCAGTGGAAAGGCTGCTAATGTAGCTGTCAAGGGCGGATTATTTATGCCAATTTCCCATCTGCCTGTAGTTAAATACCCATAGCCGGAATTGAGATGGAAGGTTAGTTCATCAATTGTCCTTGACTTGACACTGGCAATTATGAATCCTTGTATAAAAACTAAGAAAAGCAATAAAGCAACAATGTATTTAACTTTCATCTTCTGCTGTAACATATGGGTATGTTTAAATATTTTGCATTTTGGGATAATTTTAAATATCCAAATGGAACAACTACAAATAAAATGCCTGAACAAAAATCATTTCCAGTAACTGACGCTTATGAGTCGATGTTTGGAGCCCAAACGACGGATGCAGAGCACTTCTTGCCAAGCATATTGCCAATAGATTTTAACAAGCCGCTCACCCATTCAGTTATGGAAAGGGCTAAGAAAGAGAAGAAATGGGTGCTTGCTTTTGTGATTGGAACCAAGCCATGCTTCTACAAGTTTTATGGCTCAATAATTGCTGCCAACAAAGCTGGCATTCCGCACTTTGTAGTAAACTCGAACCAGCATTACGACGATATTCTGACGAGAGGATTGACGGAATTCAATCTACAAGACAAAGTAGCCTGCAATCTCGCAATCAGGGGCGATTTGGCCCAAAAATCAGCCGAGCTTATGATGAAGGTAAGCTGGCTTGCTCGCTACTTTAAAAAAAATTGGCCATCTGTAACCGTTGTGCCTGTTGTTTTAGGTGATACAATTATGACAGCCATTGTGCCTGCTGCATGGATGTTTTCCAGGGCTGAAAAGGCAGTGCAGGTAGAGGCTGGACTGCGTTCAATGGCGCCCGAGGTTATGCGGCGCTATAAAGATGTTGACATTGAAACCTTTATTGACCAGCAATTTTACGGAAAATGGCTTTTGCTGAGAAACGAACCTTTTCCAGAGCAATGGGATACTTATACTTCAGCTGCAGGCAGCGAATTCCTGTTCGCTCCTGTAAACCTGAATAAAGAGCATTTAGTAAGAGAAGGCTATGCTGAAACAAGCATTTGGGTTGTTGGCGGCGTAGTTGTGGATGCTCTTGAATTAAAGAGGAAAGAAAAATCTGATAAAAGCGTTTTTGATGTTTATCCTCAACTTGAAAAGGGGCATTGGCTCAGAGTAGACATACACCGAAGGGAAAATCTTACACCAACAAGGTTTAAGGCAATCATAGGCTCAATTGAAAATTTAGTAAAAAAGGGGTATAATATCAATTTTATAGAAATGAGTGCTACGAGAAACGCGCTTGACTATTACAAGATGAGGGACATAATAAACAGGCTTAAAAAACGCAAGAATTTTCTGCACACTAATGTATGGCCTGAATATGCCCATGTTGTTGAATTTTTCGAGTCTAAAAATTGCTTGGCAGCCTTGACGGATTCCGGAGGAGTTCAGGAAGAGCTAAATTTGATTGGAAAAGCTTGTCTGACATGCAGGATAAGCACTGACAGGCCAGAGACTGTATTTGATGCAAGAAGCAATTTCATAGTGCCGCCTATAAGCAGCGAGTACATAACCAAACTGGTAACTTATGTGACAAAAAATGAGTCATTGATTAAGAAAATGGGTAATGCCAAGAAACTATATGGCAGAAATGTAGGATACAAAATGATATCAACTCTTGCAAAGCTAATGAAAAGGGGCGAGCGCCCGTTTAAGTGGGCGCATGAAGCGCTTGGGCTCTGGAAAGAAAAATCGAAGGGTATTGAATATCTATAATTTTGTATTTAAATAAGAATGGGTTGGGGGCGGTTTAAATTAAGATTTACTTTAAAAAGATTTTATTTAAGATTAGAAGCGGGATATTGAACAGCAGAAAGGATTTAGCTGCAGTGCTGATAATATTTTTGCTCTCTTTGATTTTCTTTAAAAATATTCTGGGATTGAGCACACTTATGGACAATGGACATTATCTCCATGAGCAGACATTCTTTGCATATAACTACAAGTCATCGTTCGAAGATGGAACATTGCCGTTCTGGACACCATATTGGTACAGCGGTCAGCCGCTTTATGGTGATGGGCAGATTTTCTTTTTCAATTTAACCCACATATTCATGATAATGCTCAAGAATATTTTCTTGGCAATTACCCTCTCAACTTTGATGTATTTCTTTATTGGAGGCTTAGGAATGTACTTGCTTGCGAAATACCTTATTGGCTCAAGAAGCGCTGCCTTTGTTTCCGCAATCATATTTATGTTCAACGGCCTAATATACAGGTTTATAACAGGCGGCAATCCCAGTATTTTAGAGCCTTACTCTCTCATGCCGTTGATATTTTTGTGCATCCTAAAGGCACGAAAGGCATCTAATCCAGTCAATTATTCTATTTTGGCAGGAATACTGCTTGCTTTCCAGATATATTCTGGAGGAGCGCAGGTTTTTATCTATACCATTTTGCTGATAGGCTTGTATATTGCTTTCAGCGCAATTAGCAGGAACTTTACCTCGAATCTAATAAAAATATTTATAATTGGCTCAGTTGCACTAATTGTGTTTTTTGGCGTCGCAGCAGTAAAGTTGTTGCCGGGCTTTGACTTCATAAAGAAAACCAACAGGGCATATGGTGTCTCGTATCAGGAATATGTCGGTGGAGATAAGTTTGTATTTCGCGATTTTTTTAAGACATTGGTGTTCAATAAGCCTTACTCAAGCGTATATTTTGGAGTTACTGCATTTGCACTTGCACTGACATCTTTGGCCCAATGGAGAAAGAGGATGGTGCTTTTTCTAGTGCTTGCATCAATATTTACACTATTGCTGGGCAGTGGTGGTATCATTTCAAAGTTATTTTTTGATTACGCGCCTGTATTCTCTCAGACGAGGCATATTGGGAGAGTATTGTTTGTTTTCGTCTTTGCAGTTTCGATGCTGGCAGGCTACGGCTACAGCCATGTTGCTGAACTTCTAACAAAAAAATTTAGCGTTTCAAGAAAAATAAAAAATGCCTTGTTTTGTTCAATTGTATTCTTGATTTTAATCGAGCTTGTTGCAGCTAAGGGCTTGCCAAAGGGATTCAACATAAAAGACCAGCTCGAGCAAAATGAGCTTGCTAAGTATCTGCAGCAGCAAAAAGGCAAATTCCGGATTACAACTTTTGATGTTACTGATTTTGTGTCATTTTACGGGAGCAGCTATTATGCCCAATACGGGCTTGAAACTTTATCTGGAGGCGGCGGGGTTTGGATAAATGATATCATAAAGTATACCGCAGTTGCTAAAAACTATAATTTTTCAAAATTATCAGGCATCTTAAATCTTAAATATGCCACTTCAACTGAAAAAATAGATGCCCATGGATTTAAGCTGACAAAAAAATTTGAGGAATGCATTCCATGCAACGAAACAGGATGGACTTACTGGATAGACGGGCCGTTTCTTTATGAGAATGATGATTTTTTACCAAGATATTATCTTGTGGATAACGCTGTTTTAGTTGTTGGCGAGCCTCGGCAGTCAGAAGATATTATTTACTATATTTTATTGAACAAAAATTTCAACCCTAAAACAACTGCAATAATTCAAGGAAAAGAAAAAATAAAGGAATACAGCATTAATTTTTTGAAAAGATTTAATGGCATAATCCTAGCAAGTGCTTTTATAGACCAAGAATCATTGCAGCTATTGGAGCAATACAAGGCTGCCGGCGGAAAAATACTCCCAGACGTACTAAACAGAGAAAACACTCTTGAGATTTCGCTAATTGAAAACTTCCTTGGTTCTCTCGAGGGCAATTTAATTGAGGTTGATTCAAGAACTATATCCGCAAATGAAATTGAGCTGATGCCAAAAAATAGCGGTTTTTTGGTTTTAAGCGAAAGATTCTCTGGATTTGATGATTGGTCTGCAGTGGATGATAATGAAAAAATTGATATCCTTAAGGCAAATGGCATAATAAGCGCAGTATATGTTAATAAGCCGGGCGCTGTTAAATTTATGTATTACCCTAAATCTTTTCATCGGGGACTTTTAATTTCTCTTTCTACAATCCTAATAATCTTTATATATTCAATATTTATCTTCAAAAGAAAATGGGGCATTACAAAAGAAGCAGGATAATGAAAATTGCTGGTTGGAGATTAGTAAGCAAAAAATGAATCTGGAAAAAACCTATTTGGCGCTTGTTTTTGCCTTGCTTCTGTACTTAGGTGTTTCTAACCTTTTTGACCATAGGCTGAAGCACGAATTTCCCTATGGCTACGGGGCCTCTGATACCTTTCAACAGCAGACTAGAGTTGAGGGAATTGAAGATGCCGGAAATTACAGGCTCGAGCCTTTTTATATTGTCAAGGGGTACAAGGATGTGATTGGATATTATCCACCGATAATTCATCATCTGGGAATTGTGCTCCACTTTGCATCAGGCATTCCGGCATATGACACTATTTACTTTATGGTCTTTTTTAATGCGATCCTTGCTGCTTTGGTTATGTATCTTATTATCAGAAAATACTCAAAACATATAGCTATGCTGGCCTTGCCATTGTCTATACTAATATTCTCAAGTAAGACATACGTAGGCTTCTTGTGGGGGCACTGGGCATCAATTACTGGCCAATTATTCCTTATCTGCACTTTTTGGGCGCTGTCCAGAATCGAGATTGAAAAATCAGAAATTTTGCTGGGCTTGTTTATTGGTGCGTTAGCCCTCTCGCATACATCAGAATTGGTATATGGTGTTGGATTTATTATAATATACGGCATATGGCTTATATTGAGAAAAAGATTTACATCGGGCTTTGTTAAGAAAATAATAATTGCAGGCATTATCTCTGGGTTAATTGGCTCCTACAATCTCTTTGTATTCGCCAACAGCTTTATGGTAGTCAACCCATATCAGTTTGAGGTTTCAAAAGACTGGGGCGGAACACCTATACTTAATCTCTCTGATTTTAGGCTGCTTCTTTTATTTATGGGCTTGGGCTTAGTGGTGTCTGTCGTAATGCTAAAAAAATTTGATTTAGCTGTGCTTGCCGGACTTTATATGCTAGGAATAGGGTATACTAATTATATTGGATTTGGAATTAGGGCTTTTCAGCCAAGATTGCTATGGCCGATTTATTTATCATTCTTCTTTGGACTTGGGATATATACAATTATCGGGCTTGTACCTCAAAAATTTAGGCTTATTTCTGTTTTGAGTTTAAGCTCCTTATTCCTGATTTTATTTTCTAATGTAATTGCCTTGCCAAATGTGCCCACTTATTCCAAGATTTCCTCTTCTGGACTGATGGACAAGTGGCACTGGGATGCTTTTCAATGGATAAGCGAAAAAACAGATCAAGATGATAAAATATATTTTTTTTACGGCGATGTCTATGACCAAGATGCTATTTTGCGAAATTCCAAGAGGGTTCATGGCCAAGTTGTTCCGGAATTTTTTGTTGAACTGATACAAAACAGGAGCATTAAAAGAATATATAAAACGGAATTCCCTGCGGATCATGGGGCTGGCATGCCATATAAGAAATCATTTTTAAAGATAGGCCTGCATCTCAAGGAACCCCATGATTCACTAATGTGGCAGGACCGGGCAGATGTATGCATTTTTGATTACTTTGTATTTGACAAGCTAAGCAGGCAAAAAGTTTTATCAGACTTTAACTTGTTGATTGCCAATGAGATGCTAAGCAAGGGAGCCCAAGACGTTTTCCAAAATGAACTTGTGGTTATACTGAAAAATAATAAGGTCGGAGCTGATTGCATTGAAGAAAGAAGTTTTTGATATTTTAAAAAAAGAATTTGCATACATTGGTATATTGTTTTTGACGGCATTGATAATATTCAAAATAGCATTTTACAAGGAGGGTTTAATGGTGGTATTAGTAGATGTATTGTCATTGTTGTGGCTATTTGTACTGCCAGGCTACTTTGTGATGCTGCATTGGAAGGACAAGATTGACTTTACAGAGAGAATAATCATAGGCACTGCCCTGGCAGTAGGAGTAATTGGCTCGTCCAGCTATTACCTTGGATTATTTGGATTACATATCAAATACCATATTCTAATACTGCCAACGGTGATAATCTTAGCGAGCTTTATTATACTTCTGAAGAGATGATTATAGCCTAATTAAAGAAAGCATGTATAATCTACAAGGATTATGCGTAAGAACGAGGGTTAAGTAGGAGGTTTAGGAGGTGTGCTTGTTCTTGATAGAATGGTAAACAAAAAGGATTATACATGACAGCAGATAGCCAATAATAATCCAAAAGAGAAAACCAAATAAATTAAAAACCATCGTACCTACGAGTGAAATAAAATTAGGAAGTCTTGGATTAAGAGTATTGTTATTTTCTGAAACATATATTTTTTCATAAAACAAGAATATTCCAGCATCTTCAAAAAAATTATAGACATAAATAACAAAATTAAAGAATGGTTCTAACACCTTTTGAATAGAATTGGGTTCTTTGCATTCACCAACAACACAAAGAGCTGGTCCAGCAGTGTATGCAAACAAAATAATGAACAGTAATATGAGTGTTACTGTAACAACAATCTTAGACATATTTGGTTTGATAAACTGTTTGAACTTCAACATACTTCCATTTTTTTTGAATATCTATTTAAATTTTTCACAAAACTTTTTTTGATTTATATTTTCCTGTGAGGTACGCGGCTGAAATTAAAAGCAAAAATGTTACGATAATTGCTATTTTGAAAGGTATTACAAGCCCCAGGAGATAAACAACTGATGAAAATAAGGTTAGCCCCATCAAAATGGAAAATATCATTTTTTCTCCTTCATTAAGCTCAAAACTGCTTAACAGCATATAAAACGGCAATGAAATAAAAATAATTCCAAGCGCAACCTTTGCACCAGTTATTCCAAATAACACATAGAAAAAAATAAGGATTAGTAATGCAATCGCGAATGCAAATAGATAAATATCCTTAAATTTGAGATTCATGGCTTGTACACCCTTACTCCTTTTTTGTCATAAACTAATGTATAATTAACTAAAGCAGTTTTTTCAAATTCTGCAACATCATTAAGCAATGTTTTGAATGGCTCCTGGTCTTTTAACGGCAAAAGCATCGTGTAGTCAATCATGAAATAATCAATTCCTATGCGCGATTCCTTTTTTTCAAATAGATAGTAAAATCTGCTCACATGCTGGGATACGGCAGCAATCCATCTTATTTTCTTGGCTGTGGCTGAAATAAATTCGTCCTGATGAGGAATGCCTAAAACTGAGACATTATATGTTGCTGGAACATTTTCAAGCACCCATTGGGCAGCTTGAGCTTCCTCTTGGTTTAATGCCACCAAAAAACCATTTTGGGAGTATGGGTTAGAGTAATTCTTATTAAGTATTTGTGAGGCATTAGCCATATTAATCGACAATACAAGATAAACAAAAACAACTGAAATTCCGTATTTCAAGTATTTGTTGTAGTTTAAAGGCAGCTTAATCATTGAACTTAGATAAACTGCGCCTAGTGCAGTTATAGGCGCGAAAATGTGCTGGGTTGCTGACAAGGAGCGATGAAGAAAGGCTGCTTTGCCAATTAAGTCCCTGTGAAGCACGAAATAGAGGCTTACAAGCCATGCCAGCAAAAGCAAATCGCGCTCCTGCCTTCTCCACAGCAAAAATAAGATTCCTATGAGCAAAAATGGCAACGTCCACAGGCCATGCATCTCTTTGTAAGAGAAGTAGCTGGACGGCACGCTTCCAGCATAATCCTCCGGATTTAAAGACCATTGAAATAATCTTGAAAAGTCAAAATTTTTGCTTTCAGATTTTTTGTCGGCTCTCTCTGCACCAAATCTTGGGAATATATTGAATGTCTGGTAAGGAAACATCAGGAATAGAACTAAAAATATGATTACAGAAATTACAATATGCTTCCAATTGAATGCCAATTTTTTTTGTTTAACCGCAAGGAATGCGTAAAGAGCTGCCAATCCCAATGCGGAATGGAATGCAGACAGAGGATGGATAAGCATATTTATGCCCAAAAAAACTGCAGTGAGGTAAAGGTACAGCGGCTTGCTATTTTCCTTTGAATAGCTTACAAAATAATTATAAAAGCAATACAAGATTATTGGAATGAAGGCATATGCAAACCTTTCCGGCCATTGCCCCCATAAATATGGCATAAAATCCCTCGGCGAGAATATAATAAGGAGCGCAGATAAAATAGCAGGCAAAAATCCGAATAGCGATTTGATGACAAAGTATACTGCTAAAATAACAATCGTTGCCATTATTGTGTTGAGAAGAAACACTGGCATTATCCTTTCTCCGCCAAGAACTTCAATAACTGCCAGCGTAGTGTGGAATGGCGGAGGATACCACAAAGTGTGGGGCTTGAACAGATTGTCTTTGCCATACCTTAAGTCAATATAATGGGGCAGATTAACCAATGATTTATTGTTATAAGCCATCCAATCCGCAACTTCAAAATGCGACATTGCATCAAATTCGCCATAAGGCAGCTTTCTCTCTTGATACGGCTGTGACCAATAGTAAACAGCAAAAAGATACACAATTACAAAAATAAATGTTTCAGCATAATTCTTGTTGAATTTCATCTATGTTAAACCTCGTGGTTTTTAATATTTTTTCCTCTACTCAAGTGTAACCTCCTTGGTTTTTATTTTTGCTTTATGCTATTGCATAGCAATTATAAAAACCACGAGGTTTAATCATGCAATCATTCTAAGAAGGCTATTTGGCAGATTTATAAATATTTGTCTTAGCATGATTTTACTTAGCACAAAGAAAAGCTTTAAAATAAGCCAAAAACTATTGTCAATAATGAAAATCCTGATAATAAAGTTAGGCGCAATTGGCGATGTAATTAGGACTACTTCTATTCTTTCAGGATTAAAGGCCAAGCACAAAAACTGCGGGATAGACTGGGTAACTAAAGAAGAATCTCTTGATATTTTGAAGAATAATACGCTAATTAACAGAGTCTATACCCTTGGCCAAAATACAGTTAATAAACTAAAAAATCAAAAATATGATTTGGTTGTATGCTTGGATGATGATTACTCAGCTTGCGAATTATCCTCAGGAATTAAGCCCAAAAGGATAATCGGCGCATATTTAAAAAATAATCAAGAATCCTATACCAAAGATTCTGCAATATGGTTTGACATGGGCTTGCTTTCAAGGTTTGGCAAGCAAAAAGCAGATGCACTGAAGGCCAAAAACAAAAAAACCTATCAAGCGATAATGTACAAAATTTTAGGCTTACAATATAGAAAACAAGAGCCGATATTGGCTTTGGATGAAAAGGAGTTGGCATTTGCGAAGGAATTTGCAAAGAAAAATTATATTAAAAAAACAGATATTGTTATCGGCATAAATACAGGAGCAAGTGGAAGATGGCAGGACAAGAAATTAAGCATAGAAAAAACAGCAGAATTGAGTGACAAATTAAATCGGGAAATTAATAACGTGAAATTAATCCTGTTTGGCGGTCCGGAAGAAAAAGACCGAAATCAAAAAATAAAAAAACTGCTCAAAACAAAAATTATAGATGCAGGCTGCAATAATTCTTTGATGGAATTTGCTTCATTAGTGGATTTGTGCGACGTTATCGTGACAAGCGACAGCCTTGCATTGCATATCGGGGTTGCTTTGAAAAAGAAGATTGCAGCTTTTTTCGGTCCTACCAGCTCAAGTGAGATTGAATTATATTCAAGAGGCGTTAAAATAATACCTAAAATTGGCTGCCTGTGCTGTTACAAGCCCAAATGCGATGTCCCTCCAGTTTATGAAATTAATGACATTGTTAATAGTGTGCGTAAACTGGCTTGAAAAAATAGGCAAGCTTTTGCAAATTCAGACAATGCTGTAATAATCTTCCAAAACAATCTTATCAACATTCTCCAAATTTCTAACTATGTACAGCCTTCCATCGCCAATCTCCACTATTTTCTCCGCTAGGCTTTTCCCCTTTGCATCAAGGCTAATGCCTATCAATGAGATGGTTATGCCATTGCTCCTTGCGCTTGATGCTTCTTCAAGGGTTGACTTTTCCGGATTGTCGCCCTTTGTAGGCAAAGCGTCTGTTATCAAGATTAAATGCTTCGTGATGTTTTCTCTTGGAAACAATTCAATTGCTTTTCTAAGCATTGAAACAATATCAGTTTGCATTGACGCCTTTATTCTTGTTATTTCCTTTAGCAATCTTGTAAAATCTGAAGTTGGCTCTACAGCTTCCTTTATTTCAGAGCCAAATACAATCAAGCCAACCTTGTCCTTTTCATTTATTGCCTTAAAAGAGAGTGCAATTCCGGCTTTTTTGCATGCCTCGATTTTTTTGCCCCGCATTGAGCCGGATGCGTCAAGTGCATAAATGATATAAGTTTGCCCCTTGCTTTGCTTCTCATAAACCTGCAAATCCCTGTTGCCAAAATCTGCATGGCCTCTTCTTACAGCCAGCTTAACCGATTTTTTCAAGGCAATATTTCTGTATCTGTCGCCCTTCCTGTATATTCTGGAATTTCCCTTTTCTCCGTAGATGAATGCCTTTTTGCTAATCTTTTCCCCAATAACGCCTTTTGGAACTATTTTGTCAATTTCTTCAAAATACAGTATCAAAGATGCCAATTCAATCCCTTTTTCAGACAAGGAATTGTCTTTATTCAAAAATCCTTCTTCACTAAGCTGCTCAATCTTTTGGTGTATTCTTTCTTTAAGCTCTTTTTGGAACTCTGGAATGGTTATATTTTTCTTTATGTAATCAGGCTCATAATCAGAAACAAGCCTTATAATTGATTCGCCATAGATTTGCTTTGCCATTTGATAGTTTTTTACTAGTTGCTCAAACATTAAATCTGGTGAAAAAGAACTCATGCCCTGATTTATTGCATCGCTTATTAGTTTGCCGCTATCAATTATTTTCTTATCATTTTCAAGAACAGAATGCATAAATTTATCTTCAAGCTGCTGAAATGCCAGCTTGCCGCTTATCTCTTCTGCCCGGCTTATTTCTTTTATTTCCAGCTTTTCGCTACCGTAAATCACCAGCTTTTTGCTCTTCCCCTAAATGGTTCTGCCATTTGGTTGCTTCTATATTCTTATAAAATTGCTCACTTATGTAGTCTTCGACGCTCTGCAAATACCTTACAGACGGCTTTAATCTTATCCTGTGCGATAAAACAGAGACAATAACCTCTTTGATGTCGTTGAATTCTGCATTTTTTCTTCCTTTGAGCAAGGCGTTTGACTGCGCCCTTTCATACAATCCAATCGATGCCCTTACGCTTGGTTTTTTTTCCAGATTTTTGTCTTCCCTCAACAATCTTATGAAGTACACTATTAAATTCAGCAATTCGTCGCTTACATTTGCAAGCTTTTTTCCTTTCATTACAACTATTTTTTTTTCGATGCTGATGCTTTCAGGATAATCCATATAGATAATGTCAAACCTGTCGAGCAAAACGTCGCTTAGCTTTTCCGTTGAAGTATCCTCTGGGTTCATCGTGCTGATAAAGATAAATTTAGCATCAAGGTCAATATCATATGAGCCGATTGTTGCCTTTCCTTCTTCAATAACTTGCAGCAAGGCATTTTGCAGCTTTTCAGGGCATCTATTTAATTCGTCAAAGAAAAGCACCCCATTATTGGCTTTGAATATTTTTCCTGGAGTAAATGCCTCAAGGCTTAAAGGACCAAACTTCAGGGCTTTAATTGGATCTATATCTCCCAATAAGTCTTCTACTGTCAAATCCGGTGAGCCCTGAATTCTGATAAATCTTTTTATGCCTTGTAATTTTACAGTTTTATACTTGTTTTTTTGCTTGCATGATGGACAAATTAATGCTTTTGGAGTGCAATGGTAAGAACAGCCTTCTATTACCTCAATATCTGGCAAAAGCCTTGCAAGGTTTTTTGCCAAAGTCGTTTTGCCAATCCCAGGAGCGCCTACTATTATGATGTGTCTGTTCATAAGCAAAGCTGATTTGATGCCTTGCTTAGCTAAGTCCTGCCCAAGAATATCCGTAAATGGGTCATCGCTTTTCAGGAATATATCTTTGAATAGTTCTCCTACCATTTTTCTTAAAATTTATATTTTAAACCACAAAGAAAAAGGTTTATTGTTTATAAAAGTATTGAATGTTATTTTTCGTAATGCAGAATGGTTTTAGCTGAAAATTTTTGCCACGACGAGACACGAAAAAATCCTCAAAAATCTGTCTCGACGAGCAGCTAACTTTAATCTGCATTACGGTTATTTTTATCTGAATAATTCCGAAATTAGTTCTCACCTCTGCAGTATATAATTGCTTTTTAAACT
>JBBSVT010000077.1:0-7405 GCA_038046685.1 Nanobdellota archaeon | reverse complement strand
ATAAGTTTAGGGGGCTAGCAAAAGCAAGGGTGTAGAATCTGCACAACTCCAGTAATATAAACAAGATTTAAATACGCTCTGTCAATTCTTCTTATTTACGCCAAGGTGGCAGAATCCGGCATTGCGGCAGTCTCGAAACTCAAGACGTTCAGTTTTCGAATATGTTAATTCGAGCTAACTGCTGCCCGCAAGGGCTTCTCGGTTCAAATTGCGGAATGTTAGTATGCATCCGCATGCAAGTCCGGGCCTTGGCGTTCAGGATTATCAAATAAATCCACGTGTCATACCATACAGATTTCAAAACTTTATTAATCTCGGATAGTTTGCTCGGAATACTGCAATTATAAAATGGGAGAGACAAGAACATATTCGGTAATCACCGGGGCAGGAGTCCATATTCCAGATGTTGTAGTTCCGAACAGCGACTTTCTTGACAATGAATTTTTTGATAGAGGAGGTAATAGAGGAGGTAATAGAATCTCCTCTCCATTTCAAGATAGATATGGGTCCAGACTGGGGTATAGTTTGGTTGAAGGCCAGCATCATTTTTTTTCCAATGGTAAACCACTTATGTTCCGTGATGGTAATTTTTATAACCACAGGGATGAGGTTGTTTCACCTTTCTTGGATAATCGCGGAGTTGAAATTGGATTTGATGGAAAAGATTTTTGGACAAAGGACGGAAAAAAAGGATTGCTTCCTACTGGCTATTTTGTTGCCAAACTTGAAGAGATTTCAGGAATAAGGGAGCGAAGATACGTGCCAGATGGCGTGGTGGCTTCTGACATAGCAATCTTGGCGGGCAAATCAGCTATGAATTCGGCAGGGATTAGGCCTGAAAGCATAGATGAGGTTGTTGTGACCCATTATCGTGGAGATATTAGGTATTTAGGCCAAGATACTGATGTGATAGATGTTAAGAAAATCAAGGAACAGCTTGGCGTGGCATCTTCCGTTATGACAGATTTTCCTCGCGGCTGCACTGGCTGGCTCGATGCGCTCATATATGTGGACAAGAAAATCAAAATGGGTAAAGGGCATAAATACTTGGTTATTGCGACTGACACGCTTCAAAGGGTGTTGGATCCTCATGATGTGGACAGCATGTTATTTGGCAGTACGAGTGGTGCTGCTGTGGTTGAGGCGCGAGAGAGCTTTACTCCAATTGGAATTATTGGTTATGCTACCCATGAAGATAAAAACAAAGGACTAATTTGCATGGGTCCTTCAAATAATCCAGAGAGAAAGGAAGGGTCTTATATCAAGATGAATATGGGGAAAAATGTGCACGAATATGTTATAAATAATTGCCCAGGTGTTATACAACAGAGTATTGAGGCAGCGGAAACATTACTTAAAGAGCACGAATTGTTAAGCATTGATGGAAAGCTAACTCTTGAAGATTTTCGAGGGATTGTTATGCATCAAGCAAACGGAAAAATTAATGAGCATCTATTTGAAAAATTGTCCTTGATGTATCATCCTAAGCCCGATTCTGTCCCAAGGAAAGCTTATAGATTAATGATAAATCAAGCAAAACAGGCTATGGTGCCTATGACGATAGAGTGGATCGGAAACTCGTCTGGGGCAGCAGTAGCTACTTTATTTGGGCTGTTATTTGGCGGAGACCATGAATTTCTGAAACAGAAGAACCTATATGATCATCGGATAAGGCCTGGCAAATATCTCTTAGTTGCAGTCGGTGCGGATATGGTTTCAACCTCAATTGTTTATCGGGTTAGTCAATACCACCATTAATCTGAACTTATAAATAATGTTTATTTAGGGTGGGCAGTATTTCACTCTATCCATAGACGTCAAAACCATTTATTTTCAATATTCAAACCATATTGATACAGTTATCACCAATTTAGACAAAAAATTGACCTAAAAACAAATAAATACTGCCCATCCTAAGGGTTAATATTACTTAAATCAAAATGCCATCAATATCTCTCTGCATGATTGCAAAAAATGAAGAACTATTCTTAGAAACATGCCTCGACTCTATTAAAGATTCAGTTGATGAGATAATTGTTGTTGACACCGGCAGCACTGACAAAACGAAGGAAATCGCAAAAAGATTTCACGCAAAAGTCATTGATTTCAAGTGGATGGATGACTTTTCTGCCGCAAGAAACGAAAGCCTGAATCATGCGACTAAAGACTGGATACTTGCGCTCGATGCTGATGAAGTAATTGAAGGAAAAGATTTGAAAAAAATCAAAGATTTGGTTAGGGATCCTCAGGATAATGTTGGATTTGCGCTAGAGCAAAGATCTTACATATACAAATATTTTGAAGGTGCCGTTGAGAATAATTTAGATTTCTATTTAGTCAAGCAATATCCGTTTTATATTCGCAACTGCTTAGTCAGATTATTCAAAAATCATCTGGGTCTGCACTTCAAACACAGAGTTCATGAATTAATAGAGGATTCAATTGTGGAAAAGAATTTCAAATTCAAAAAATCTGAAATCATTCTGCACCATTTTGGTTCTGTAAAGAATGAGGCCAATGTTTTAGGGAAATCTGAGCAATACTCTAGGATTATTCTTAAACAGCTTGAGGAATGTCCAGAAAGTGATAGGTACAACTATCAGGCTGGGAAGATGTGTCTTGGCAGAAATGATTTTATGGGCGCATTAAAATTTTTTGGGAAAACAGCTAAAATAAACTCAAATTATAAGCTGGTGTTTTCGGAGATAGGAAAAATATATCTGCAGATGAACGATAGCAATAGGGCAGCTGAATATTTTAAAAAGAGCATGAAGTTTAATCCAGACAATCCTTCGCCGGCAAATAATCTTGCTGTTGCCTATATGTCAATTGGGAAATTTGACAAAGCAAAAGTGCTGCTTGAAGAGCAATTAAGAAAACATCCTGGAAATAAGGCGTTGATTTATAATTACAAGAAAGCTTTGGAGAATTTATAAATGACTTTCGTTTTCGCCTAAAGAATAATATATGGCTTCAGCTTTAGTTTCATCGCTTCTTCAATGTTCTTCTCGTCTTCAGAAGTCAGATATATATGCTTTTTCTTGTGCTTTTCAAACTGTTTTATATTCGCCTTCATAGTCTTATGGTACTCTTTAAGATAATTGTAAGGGTGGTGGTCTATGTAAAGGTCAAGCTTTGGCACGTAAAATAACGCCCTGAAATCATCCTTGTCAGCCCATGTGGCAACTGTATTATACTGGAACAACAAATCGTTATCAAATAGGAAATTGGCAATCATCATTTCTGCTCTTGTTTTAACTAAATGGCCTGTTTTAGATTTGAAGCTCGGCTCTGCATTCTCCATTCTTTCCATAATTTCTGATGCTTTTACCTGCACTCCTCTTTCTCTCTTGATCTCGTCGAACAAAGTAAGAGCCTCCTTATTCTCATAACTCTTGTTTAGGTTTATGACATTGTCAAATGATTGAACTGCCTCCTTAATCCTTCCCATTAAAACTTCCATATGGCCTTTGCTGTACCAAGCCTCTATGTGGTTGCGGTCAAGCTCTGCGGCATTTGAAAAGCATCCATGCGCCATTTTGATGTAGCTATTCTTTTTATCTTCCTTTCGATACGCCTCAATTTTTTCATCGCTGATTTCATAGTCAGAGTCAAATGCAATTCTGTAGGCCCCGGCTCTGTATCTCCCGTCAATCAACATTTTTTTCCTGTAGAAACAGCTCCCTTTGCCCATTAATGCCCTTACTTTGTTTTCATCATCAGCCATATCCATCTGAAGGGCTTTATTGAAGCAGTTTATTGATTCATCAAAATTGTCAAGGTAAGAATGGCAGGCTGCAATATTATAGTTTATTTTGAACAGGAATTCCGCAGCGTGCTTGAACATATCAGGCTCAGTTCCTTTTAATGGATAGAGTTCCAAGGCAGTGTTGTATTCTTCAATTGCCGTTGTATACTGCTTTAATTGGGCAAGCCTGTCAGCTTCTTTTTTGATGTCCTCGGCTTTCTTCATCTCTTCGGTTTCCCTAAAAGATTCAATCTTGGCTTTTTCACTTCGTCTCTCTGCTAGCTTCCTTTTCTGGCTCTCAAAGAACCTCTTTATGCTGTTTATCACCATTTTGAAGTGCAATAAAACTAATAGGAAATATTTAAAGTTTTGGATTTGTTTTATCAAGTTTGAGCACTGTCCCAACCAAAGCATCACTAATCATCCGAAGCGTGCCTTCACTTACGTAATCGCTTTTATCTTCTCTTGAATGATAATGCTGGAACATTTTTGGAATTCTGCCGGTAAAATAGTCAAATACAATCTGGAATACGTTGCTCTTGACAAATTTCTTGATTGATTCCTTGTCTTCTGAAGGGGCAACACTTATTGACAAAGCATGGGTAAATCCTGCTTCTGTAAAGCTTAAATCGTCGCCGTAAAAGACCGGCAATTGGCCTATCTCCTCAAAATAGATTTTCTTTTCAGTCAAAATATCTTCAATTGCTTTTAACGCATGGCTTTCCTTGTTTATCTTTGTTATAGGCCACAACCCAATAATGTCGCCATAGCCGCACAATTCAAGATGATAGACTGCCAGCAAATCCAGCAGCCCATAGTTCCTGACATATGATATGGAGCCAAATCTACCGTTTTCCTCATCGTCAAAAAAGATTATTCTTACCCGATTTCTTAATTTTAGCTTTTTTAGTTTTTCAATAACATCAACCAAAATTGCAACTCCTGAAGCGTCGTCATTTGCGCCAGGGGAGCGATATACCGCATCATGGTGGGCTGAGAGAATTATGTGCTTTTTTGAGCTCCCAATATCAACTATAAGATTAATGCCATGCGAATCCATGTAATCATACTTTTGCTCGGAAAATTTTATCTTCTTGGACTGCAAAATCTGCTTTAAAGCATTCAGCCTTTCAATTTCATGTTTATATTCAAGCTTTTTAACATAGTCAAGCAGCATATTTGATTTATTAGAATGCGCATATTTAAGTGTTTTGGGTTTCGCGATTTCAAAGGGCAATATAAGTAATTTTATATTTAATTTTTAATATTTTTTAAAAAAATTTCAATCTGTGCCTTTGGCACAATTTTTTTGTGCTCGGTTCTGCTGTTCTGTCACATCGCAAAACCTCGCCTAGTTATTCATTAAATATTGAATCAATTTATTTAGCCAACGAGAACTCGCAAACTTTGTTATACTGGCAAACAGCGCATTTGTTCGGGTTTTT
The DNA here is from genome assembly GCA_038046685.1 of Nanobdellota archaeon. GTDB lineage: Archaea > Nanobdellota > Nanobdellia > Woesearchaeales > GW2011-AR4. The sequence goes on along the minus strand of JBBSVT010000077.1, from coordinate 2,212 downwards.
TGTAGCTTCTGGCTTTCTTGCTTCAATCAAAACATCTCTTAATCTTAGCATTGCCAATAAGAATTGCTCCTTATGGCTCCCTGAATACTTTTCCTTCCATATTATTGAGCCGTCATCCCTGTTTTTCAGCACGGCATAAATTGGCTTGGTTATCAGACTCCTAAAATTATTTTCCAATAGATGGCAGTAAGCCCATATCTGCTTTCTTACTCCTATGTACGCATAATCGCTTGGCTTGTCGTCTGTAATGTAAATTCCATCTTTGTCGCAGCTTACTTCATCAATCCTGCCTAAAAGAATTATGTTATTGGATGCATGCTGCAATTCCACTTCTCTTGAAGTCGCCAATTGCTCGCTTTTGAAGAATTCCTCCCACGTAGTCGGCAAAGCAGTTTTTATGAAATTTTCATACTTTCCCTCGTGGACGGTTTTGCCTTTAACCATTGCCTCTGTTTCTACTAAAGGCAGTTTCCTTACCTTGCGTAAGTAAAGCTTTTGCTCGCAGAAGCTCGCTTCCTGAAACCATGAAGCGCCGATGACAACAGGTTGATTTTGCATGATTTGCGGTATTAAACCTTTATTATATAAAAAATTTGGCATCCAATATAGTGAATTTTTATAAAGTTTACACGATTTCTACAGTTTATGCTAACAACAAGAGTAGATTATGTAAAATTGGAAAGATTAGTAGGACATGAATCAAATATAAAAGAGTTTGAAGTTCCACAATTTTTATTGAGGTATAAAACTGATCCAATAGGATATGCTAATCTGGTTAATGGATTGCGAATATTAAAACCTCCGGAAAAAGGACATCAAGGGCATTATCAAACATTAGGCACAAATAACAGTTGTGCAATTGAGGAATTAGAAGATAAAGAAAAAACACTACAAGAAAGGGCAAAAATAGTGAGGCTTTCACCAAGATTAATGGTTGCAATTGAGGGAGATAGAGCTGTACTTTCTATAAAAAAAGATGTCTCGGATTCATTGCTTTATGAAGGATTAAGAGAGCGAAGAGTGATGGCATCAATCACAGATTACGTATTTGGTAGTTTAGCAGCCAGAATTTATTTGGGTTTGGAGCAAATTGAATTTAGCAAATTGAAGGAGGAAGGCAGATTTGGCATTTATACCACGAAAACCAGAAATACTCCAGCTAACCCAAAAAAACTTGATAGAACCCTAGATTTTGAAGCATTTCTCTTATCAGAGCTGATCTCCTTTAGGTCTGGTCCAGAATTAAAAGAAATTGTTAGTAAGCGCAAGCTAAGATTAAAGAAAAAATAAGCGAAAACTCAGGAAAAGTTCGTTTAAAATTTGTTAGGCAAAGTTTTTGAGCTGCCGCTGGTAATCTCTTACCGAAAGTCCTTTAAGTTGGTGGCTTCGCATAAAATCTGTATTTTATACGGTTCGCTTCGCTCTCTGAAATTTTTGGTTATAGATTAAGAAGAGTCGGGGCTTATGATTAACAATATTTAAATATATATCTAAATTTGTAATTTTAATCATCAAATGAACGGGGTGGAAAAAATGAAAGTGATTTCAAAATTTATGGATAATAGGATTAATGCTAGAAATTACTTAATAGAAATAGAGATAAAAGAATATTTAACATTGGCTAAAAAAATTCTTGAGAAAAATGAATATCAAAGAAAAAGAGTAAAGAGTTCAAATACAATCTACTCGTTGTTAAAAGAAGATTTAAAGAAAGGATGCTTGATTCCTCCAATTGTTCTCGCGTCCAGTAAAGAGAATGTAACTGGAGAGGAAATTACAGAAGAAATGTTGAAAGAAGAGTTAAAAGAAGGAAATTTCTTAATCCTTGATGGACTACAAAGGACTTATACGCTCCTTGATCTTGAAAAAGAATTGTTAATGAGTCAAGATAATGAATTATTAGAACAGGTTACTAAGAGAAAATTAAGAATAGAAATTTATTATGGTATTAATAGATTAGGTGTTCTCTATAGGATGTTGACACTAAATACAGGGCAAACACAAGTTTCTCTTAGACATCAAATAGAAATTTTATACTTAGATTATTTACAGAGTGATGTAGGGAGAATAAAACTATTGAGAGAGATAGATGAAGAAGTTACAACAGAAATTGGAAAATATCGATTTAAAGATGTAGTTGAGGGATTCAACTCATACTTATAGCTAATCTCTTTAATTTAGGAACTTTTATATATTAGTTCATCTATATTTC
>JBBSVT010000076.1:0-11942 GCA_038046685.1 Nanobdellota archaeon | reverse complement strand
TTAAAATTAATCAAGGTTGTCGCCAGATATTATACCCCGAAGAGATGACAATGTCTGTTGGCGAAAGCCAAGCTATAAAGGACGCATCTTGCAGATAACTTTTATTCTTCAATGGAATCTTTAATTGTTAAACGAAAATATTAAATATATGGCAAGTACGCATGACCCAGAGCGTTAATTTAAACAGGTGATAAAATGACAGCTAGAAAGGTAGCAGATTGCAGGGATTTTCCAAGCAAACCGCAGTGTACATTAACAGTTGCCGGCACAGAAAAAGAGGTAATGGAAGTTGCCATTTGGCATGCAGTCAAAAAGCATGGCCTCAAAGACACTAAGGAACTTCGGCAAGAAATCAAATCTATGCTTAAGGATGAATAATTTTATTTTTTAATTTGACTTCCAAAAATATGCAAGATGGACAAACTAGTATTTGGCACAGCCGGAATCCCTCTAAGCGCAAATCCTCGCACAACTGCTGATGGCATTAAGCATGTCCGAAAGCTTGGCTTGGGCGCAATGGAGCTCGAGTTTGTTAGGAATATCAATATTACGAAGGAAAAAGCCCCCGAAGTTAGAGAAACTGCAGAACAAAGCAATGTTGTTTTAACATGCCATGCTCCGTATTTTATAAATCTCAATTCTCTTGAAAAAGCAAAAATTAATGCGAGCATTGAGAGGATATTAAATTCCGCAAGAATAGCAAATTTGTGCGGTGGCTGGAGTGTATGCTTTCACTCAGGATTTTACATGGGGCAAGAGCCTAAAAAGGTTTATGACACTATAAAGCACAATCTGAAAGAAATTATTTTGACTTTAAAAAAAGAAAATAATGATATTTGGATAAGGCCCGAGACAACCGGCAAAGAGACTCAATTTGGAAATGTCGATGAGATTCTGCAATTAAGCCAGGAGCTAGATAATGTGATGCCGTGCGTTGATTTTGCCCATTTTCACGCAAGGACAAATGGGAAATACAATACTTACAAGGAGTTTGCAAGCATTCTGGAAGCAATTGAAAAAAAGCTTGGAAAAAAAGGATTGGAGAATATGCACATGCATATAACGGGAATTGCTTATGGGCCAAAAGGTGAAAAAAATCATTTGACCTTGAAGGAAAGCGATTTAAAATATGAGGAACTAATCAAGGTGTTAAAGGACTTCAAAGCTAAGGGAGTTGCAATTAGTGAAAGCCCAAATATTGAGGGAGATGCACTTTTGATGCAAAATATTTATTCCAAAATTTAAAAATCTTATCCAAAAGTAAACGTATAAATCTTAAACCCTTTCCCTTCAATGTTTATATTTATAGAATGAGTATCATAATTTTCAGCTGAAGCGAGATTATAAAGCTTGAATTCTTTTACTTCTGCTATACTTTCATTTTCTGCAATAACAACATCGGCTCCTTTATTTTTTTTATTTTCAAATTCACTGTCTAAAAATACAAAAGCAGTTGAGCCATTTTCAGAGCCTGCAACAGCATTTATAACTTTTGCTTGGAATATCAATAAAATAGAGCCTTCATCACTCACAAGCTCCATGTTATCTGCATTATTTTTCCATTTCCCTTCAAGATATACATTATCAGGTACTATTGACAATGGAAGTCTATAATCAACAACTTCATCAGCTTTCAGACCTTCCGGATTGCCGAAATTACCTCTTGAAAATTGATAACCAAAATAGATTTCTGGAGTTTTCACCTTTAAAAAATCAACACCAACTGCTTCTATTGGTTTGCTCATATTCGCTTCAACACCATTCTTTTGATTTAGTTTTTCCATTCTCTCTTTTAGAAGTAGATGTATTATCCTCTCAGTTTCATCATAAGCGCCTTCACCAATATGATCGTATCTAATATAGCCATCAATATCAATCAGAAATTTATGTGGCCAATACCTGTTTTGATAAGCACTCCAAGTTGCATAGTTATTGTCCTGAGCAACAGCATACTTTAATTGATAGTCATTAACTGCTTTTAGCACATTTTCATATTTTTTCTCAAACTCAAATTCTGGGGTATGCACTCCAACAATAGCCAGTCCTTTATCTCTGTATTTCTTATCCCAATCTTTTAGGTAAGGCAAAGTTCTTATGCAATTAATACAAGTATATGTCCAGAAATCAACCAATACAACTTTGCCCCTCAGCTGCTCTATTTTCAATGGCTCAGAATTAATCCATCTTTCGATGCCGACAAAATCAGGCGCTCTTGGATATTCTGATTTTTGACTGCTGTCCTCGCTGCCGCTTCTGTTGTTTGCATTAAATTTTGGTTTTTGGGATTCAATGTAAAATATGGTAACAACTACAAAAATTACAACTGCAAATGTCAAAAATGGCTTTTGGATTGAATTGTATTTTTTCATGATAGAAGCGAATAAGCAAAAAACCAGTTTGCCACAACATTCAGTTTATTTGTGAAAACCAGTATGCCTAAAATCAACAACAAGATTCCTACAACTATATTAAAGTATTTTAATACGGTTGCTGATTTATTTATTAGGCTAACAGCTTGTGTTGTAAACAAGCCGACTAATAAAAATGGAACACCCAAGCCAAGGGCATACGACATTAATAGAATGAAGCCCAAGCTAGGTTTTGCAACGGCTAAGGCAAATACACTGCCAAGAACCGAACCAACACAGGGTGTCCACCCGACTGCAAAAGCGGAACCAAAAACAAAAGAAGTTATGTAGGTTATGCTAAACCTCTTCTTAACTGCAATTTTGTGTTCTCTTTCAAGAAAGCCTATTTTTATCAATCCCAAAATATACAAGGCGAACAAAATTATTATCACTCCTCCAATTCTTGAGAGCCAGGTCTGCACATTGTAAGAAACACTTTCTAAAATTGTACTAAGCAATACGCCCAATAATGCGAATATAACTGAAAAGCCAAGAACAAATGCAACACTATTCAAAAATATCTTGAGCCTTGCGCCGTGCTGTCCTACAGATGTTCCTGACAAATAAGCCAAAAATCCGGGGATAATGGGAAGAACGCATGGGCTTATGAAGGATGCAACTCCGGCGATAAAAGCTACTATTATTGTGGGCTCTACCATTTTATTTGATTCAGTTTTAATCTTTTTTAATAATCGAAAATCAAACGTTACTTAACTCATCCAGATATCTTTGCTTATCCCACGACTCTGGTGATTTTAGGGCTCTTTTTCCGTCCTTTATGACCACTTTTGTGTGCTGGTAACTAACTCCAAATTCTTTAGCCAGCGCCTCTTCATCCTCATCCGTATCTGAGTCGCGATAGTTAACCCTGAAGCCAATTAAATCCGGATCATTTAATTTGCTAAAGGCTTCAAACGTCTCAGACTGCTCTTTTTTGCAGATCGGGCACCAATTTGCATAGAAATACAATAAAATTTTCTTTTTTTCCTTTAACGCTTTTTCATAGTCATCTGTATTAAATTCAAGGTATTTTGTTGTTTCTGTGCCTGCAAGCGCTTTTCCTGCATAAGTTGGCTTTTCCATCATGGCTTCATCGTTACTTATCGATTCTTCAGTCTTTTGGATTGTATCATTCTGCATTGATTTGCCTGTTTTGTCCGTCATAGCATCCTTCTTTTCCATTCCGTCTATCTTTATTGTCTGCGCACACGCAAATACAACAAAACCAAGAAATATCAATAAACCAAACAAATAGCTTGTTCTCATTTTCTCACCTATTCCCATGTTATTTTCAGCAATATGAAAAATGCAAACGTTTGCAATAATGTGAGAACAAAAACATGAACTCCAACTTCAGGAGAATAGTAGTCCATCATTGTTAAATAGAAATACAATGACACAAGGCTCTGCAATAAAAATAATACTGCAAAAATGAATAAACCAATCGTAAATCTGGATTTTATTTTTTTTAAATTTTTAGAATAAATGTATAAGAGTCCAATTAATAGCAATGCAGATATTAAAGTCAAAATTGTTGTAAAATTCATCAGCATTGCCATTTTTGTATGCAAAAAGTTTCAGCCGGTAACTGAAACTTTTTGTTATTTAACTATTTTTTCCCAAATTTGTCCCAAATCTCACCAAAAAGTTTTATATTAGATTCCATTAATTCTGACAAGAAATAAACTGCGCCATATTTTCCCTTGTTTATTGCAATTAAGATATTGTTTTTTTCTAGGACCTCCAAATGATGTCTAACTGTCTTATAGTCAAGTTTTAGAATTTCCGCAATTTTATTGGCATTAGAAGGTTTTTTCTTTAATAAATTAATAATCCTGGCTCTTGTTTCACCTCCTTTTGTTCCAGCTATTAAATACCATAATAGGTTTTTCATTAAGCAATTGTTTTTATTGCAGTTTTTATAATTTTTGTGTCAATTTTTTTGTTGAGGGAGAGAAGTTTGTTACCTGAATAAACAAAGTTTATAAAGTTTTAGCAACAAAAATTGGAAAATGACAAAGGAGATTTATATTTTTATTGATGAAAGTGGTGATTTGGGAGAAGCGGGTTCAAAATATCTTATCATAACTGCAATTTGGACAGAAAAGCTAGAGATTTTTGACAGGTTAATAAAGAATATAAGGCGTCATAAATTCAGAAAAATCCTTAAAAAAGTGAGCGAGATTAAAGCCAATAGCTCTAGCAATAAGTTAAGAGAGTATATCTTAAAGAAATTTAACGAGATAGAAGACTTTAAGGGACACGCCATTATTCTTGAAAAGAAGAAGGTTTTTAGCAAATATTTGAAAGATGACAAACATAAACTCTACAACTATGTCTGCGGAATATTAGCATCCACTATGACTTTTGAGTCAAAGCATCTTGTTATTCGCATAGACCGCTCAAAAGGCAAACAAGCTTTGCGAGATGATTTTGATGATTACATTAAAAGAAAATGCATAGTAGATAACTCAACTAGAGGAGTGGAAGTCTACCATAGCTGGTCGCATTCTTGGGCAGGACTGCAAATTGTCGATTTTGTATCTTGGGCACTATTTCAAAAATTTGAATATAATAACGATTATTACCACAAATTAATTGAAAAGAAAATAAACATTTACTTTTTATGGGGATAAGAAAAAAGGCAGCACCCACAGATATTGTTGAACGTGTACCTCAAGGTACACTTAATCTGCAGGTTTTACCCGCCAAATAAGTAAAATGTGTTCTTATATTTAAAATTTTGTACAAAACGGCTCGATTGCAAGTTCCTATATAAAATCGTCAAGAATAATCCAAGATAGGTCCCGACGCTAGTATTAACGTCGATAAGGCAATTTGCATAATTTTGCCCTTTTTATCGACTTTTACTAGTTAACTTGCAATCAAGCCTACAAAAACTATTCATTTTACAAGTCCCTTTAAATAGTTATTTACAATATAGAAAATAAAAAGTTTAAAGTATCACAATTATTCCACTAGTTAAAATCCTTTATGCAAAAAAAAGTTATTGTAATGCCAGTGAAAGAACTCGGCAAAGCAGATATGTTCCTGTTTGACTTAGTGTTTTTTCTTGGAACTATCGTTATTATTGGCAACTTACTAGATATGGCTACTACCTATTTTGCTTTACAGCAACTATACACTTATGAAGAAAATCCTGTAATGAAATTTGTTATAACAGAATGTGGCTGGGCATCTTTCTTTCTTATAAAAGGGGTATTTTGCCTTGTGTTTTTTCCAATTAGATATAGTCCTATAAATTGGGTTCTTCGCTTTTCAATCAGAAGCCCTTATTATTATATAAAACAATTTAATATTGGTGTTATCCTTACATTGCATATAGTTTTTATTGCATGGTTTTGGTATTTAGGAATAACAAATTTAAAAGATATAATTTAAAATCTCTTGGTTTTTAGCTTTATCTCAAGCTCTCTTCAATAATCTTCCTTTCCTCTTCTGTTATTTCATACAACTGATAAACTAATTCATCAATTTCATTGTCTGTCTTCTTGATTTCTTGCTCTATCTTTTGTTCTTCCAAAGTGTTTTTGTTACTTATTTCTCGGAGCTTTTTGTTTAGGGAGAGCATTTTGTCGGCAAGGTTTATTATCTTGTCTCCTATTTTACTTGTGGGTTCTTTTATTGGTAGATTTGCTAGATACGTGGGTTTTACATTAACATCTGTATAGTTTAGTCTATAATACCTATTCATTAATTTTGAATTCAATATTCCCAATAAAAATTTTAATGATACATCTCTATTTATTTCAAAGATTATAGTAGTGGAATTTAGACCCAAAAAATCTTTATCAATTATTGTTGCCTCAAGCCATCTCGCAGTTTGCTCCAAACTATTGGTTCTTACATATTGGACTACAATTTTCTCAACAAAAAATTTATCAGAAAAATAATTTTCTGAAATCCCTTTTCTGGATATTAAATATTTTGGTATCCAAGCAAACTTGTATCTTCCTATATCAGAGCCCGCCACCATTTTAATATCATTTTTACTTTTTATAACCCCAGAAATAAACTTCTTGTTGTCTCCTGTTCGGATACCATATTTAATCAATGCTAATTCTTCGAGATCTTTGGAATTTGACTTTATTTTACGTATTAACTTACGTTCTTCTTCACTTTGGTATACTTGCCATTCTTTTTCTAACCAATTATCAAATAAAGATCTATTAACAACAAATATTTTAATTATTTTTAAAGTATCTTTTCTGCATGTTCTTGGATCAACAACCTCAACCGAAGTATTTATTTTGTTAATAATGTTTTTTTCAAAAATTATTATATGACATCTCGTATCTTTGGCATCATTAAAAGGTTTATAAGTATCTAATATTTTTATTATATTTCCCTTTTGCAATATTTTTTTTCTAAGCAGGGAGAATTGTAAATTTGTGAACCAACTATCGGGTGTTATAAAACCTAAATACCCTTTCCTTAATAGTTCAATTGCTTTATTATAAAATAATGCAAATGTTTCTATTTCACCTTTAGAAATATCTGAATAATGTTTAGTTAAATACACCCTTTCATTTTCTGAATAATAAGCACCATAAGGCGGATTCCCAATCACAACATCAAACCCACCATTATCCATGATAGATTTAAATTCTTCATTCCAATTAAATGCCTTATATCCAGCAATTTCTTTGTCATCAATCAAGGAATCGCCGCATTTTATATTATTATGAAGCTCAGGCAGTTTTTGCCCTCTTTCTGCCAATTTCAAAGATAAATTCAATTTGCAGATGTCAACTGCCCTCTCATCTTTATCAACACCAAAAATGCAGTTCAGCATCAAACTTTTCTTTTCTTCGTAATTTAACTTCCTGATTTTTTCGCATTCTCCAACTAAGGCATCAAAAGCTTTTATTAGAAAACTTCCCGAACCGCACGCAAGGTCCAAAATCTTGACTTTATTGATAGAAGCAATTGATTTTCCTTTTATATATTCTGAAACTGTGTTTCCTACAATATAATCGACAATATAAGTCGGAGTATAATAAATCCCTTCGCTTTTTCTTTTGCCTTTGCTTTCTTTTTCCTTAAACCTCTTCTCGCCAGAAATAACATGCCCGATAAAGTTTTCATAAGTTTTTCCAAGAATGTCTGCTTCAATAGACGCAAAGTCATAAGGCAACTCTTCCCTAGGCGCCCTCAAATCCCTTAAAATATCAACCAAAATGCCGTCTTCAATGAAGAAATTGTCACAGTCGCCGGGCTTGAATAAGTCGCTGTTATAGTTTCGCCAATATCCGGAAAACAATCCCCTTATTTTGCCCAAAAGCCATGAAGGGCTTTCATAGTGCTTGTCTTTTTTCTCTTCTAATAGAGGCTTCAGCTCAGCATCAACAAATTCCTTGTCTTCTGTATAGCAGATAAATATCAGCCTGTCCAAGAATCTTTGGATTTCCTGCTCAACATGCTGCCTTGTTTTTTCGTCAGAAAAGTCAAACTTGTTGTGTCTTGGATGTTTCTTTATATCATTGATAACATCTTGCCTCCATTGCTTGAGGTTTTCTAATAGCCTAACGTCAACTTTTGTCCTTTTCTTATAATCTCCATATAACTTAAACAGAGGATTTTCTTGCCCTTTTAAAACCCAAATCTCTTTGTTGAAATTACACAACAAATCAAATTCTGGCTCGCTTAATGATTCTATACCAATAGACTTGACAACAGCCTTTAATGGGTTGTCAACTTTAATATCACACCTTATTACTATAAAATGCTTAAAATTCGTTAAGATGGCAAATGGCTTGTCTTTTGAGTTTGCATAATTAATAGCCTGTTTGATGAATTCAGTACTTCCCTCTATTTCTTGAGCAAGAGATTTTGCTTCAATAATAAACTGGGTAACTCCATCCAAACAGACAAGCATGTCACTTCTTTTGCCTCTGACTCTGCTTTCTACCTTAAATTCAGAGAAATCTGAAGTGTCCCAGCCCAAAACAAGTTTGACAAAAGGCTTGATCAAGCTTTCAGAAACTTGGCTTTCATTGCTTGCAAATTCTTTATTATTTTTGAGTTCATTGTATTTTCTTATTAATCCATTCAGTGCTATTTTGGCTTGTTCTTTAGTGACCATAATAAGAATTGAAAACTACCCCAACCTATAAAAAATTTCCTATCTAGGCACTTACCTGAACTCTAGAACTCTCTATCCTTTTGTACAAATAAAAAATAACTCCCAAATAAAATGTCCATGCAATCACTTCCAACAGGCTTGGATTTCCATTGTAGCCAAACAATCCCTTCAAAAAGCTTCCAATAATCCCTTTTTCGTTCAATATGTTGTTTATGTCAAACAATGGGGTTATAATTCCGCTTACCAATTTTGCTTCTTCAAACTCATGAATTCCGTGGGCTACTAAACCAGCAGCAAACAATATCAACATAATGCTGCTAATACTAAATAATCTTTTTAGGTTTATTTTTTTGGTGCTTACAAAAAACAGATAGCCAGCTATGATCGCTGCGAGGATTCCAAGAGTTCCTCCAATAAAATTGATGCCGCTTGCATAATTAATGGCATTTAGGAAAATAACTGTTTCAACTCCCTCTCTTATAACAGCTATAAATATGAGCATAAAAATTCCAACATGGGAAAATAATGGCTGAGTATTCATTAAGTGACTCTCAACCTTGCCTTCGATTTCTTTAGAAATGTGCCTTTGCTGCATCATCCATAGGATCATGGTTGTCAACAAGAAAGCCCCAATAAGCATTGTTACGCCTTCAAATATTTCTTCTGCCCTGCCTTCAAAGCCTCCTGCAAATAAGGTAAAGATAAAGGCAGCAAGTATACTTGCAAGAACTCCAAAAATAATGCCGTAATAAACTGTTTTCTTGTAATTTTGGTTATTCGTCTTGTTCAAGTAAGCAAGAACAATGCCGACAACTAAGCTTGCTTCCAAAGTTTCTCTTGATGTGATTAAAAATGATTCAAGCATTTAATGCCTCTTTATTTGTATTTAATCCGCCCGCAGCAGCCAAAGCACCACCAGCAATTACACCTACAATTGTTCCCAAATCGTCTTTATCAACCATAAACACCACCAAATTAACAATTGTTAACTAGGTTCAATTGCAGGTATTTAAAGCTTTCTGAGGTATTTCCTATATACGTTATAGATGATGCGAAATTCGTTTAGCATTATAACTTATTTCGGAGAAGTTTAATCGTGGGGGCGGAAAAAATTTAGGATGTTTAGATGAACTTAAATATTTATATTTTTAATTATTGGAATATATGAGCTATACCAAAAATTAAATCTTCCTGGTGTTTACTTACACCTTTTATCCTGAGTTTCACAGCAATACCAAGTATTCTGTTTCTAATGAATTTTAATTCAACAGAGCTATTCATTCGTTTAATAGCGTTCACCATCTCTGCACAACAATTAAGTATCTCTCTCTTTACTCTGTCTAATTTTTCCTCATTTCCTATTAATATTTTGGAAGTCAACCCATATTCCACAACCGCTAATATGTAGCCAAATGCCTGTCCTAATTGATAAACTCGTTGTACATGATAAACTCGTTGTACAACCTTTTCTGTCTGGTCTTCAGGCCGCCATTTAGTAATTCGTGCATGAAGAGCAGTCGAAGATGCCATACCAGCACCAAATATTAAATTTCTAATGAGATTATCCACATTATTGCCATGATATTTTTCAGTATACATATAACGCGTATTCCTATAAGTATCTAAAAACATAGCCAAAAAAGTTTTTCTCTCATAATCTGTTGGTTCACGACCTAGAATTTCTTTTAACTCTTTCTCGACTAATCTTTTATCTCTATACTCCTCAAACATGATATTTTTGACTATGAAATTGGTTATATATAAAACTTTGCTCTTGAGGGTTCTTTTCAATCTTCGGCATATATCGCTTTTTTTAATATTAATCACATTTTTCCATTGATTTTATTGACGTAATCAAATTTTAAATGACATAAAAATTATGCAAAAACCGCGAATATGCCTATAAATAAACAGTATCGCTCTTGAGTTTTAAAGCGAAACAAATTATGTCTTTTTCACCATTTCAATACATCCATAAATTATCTTTACCAATCACCAATTTCTTTGGAGCTAGAATATAGTAATGTTGCGTGCCTATTTTTGCTCTCGAAACATAATTTTTACATATTGGTTTTACAGAAATTTTCTTTTGACATCTACAAATTCCCCTTCAAAGTATCCTTAATAATAGCAGGGCATATTCTTGTAACGCCATCAATCTCCTTTATTTTATCAGATAAAGCCCTCAACTCATCTCCATTCCTTGTCCAGACTTCAAGCATGAACATGTGGTCTCCCGTTGACGATGCAACAAATTTTACTTCGTCAAAAACTGTCAGCTTTTTTGAAATATCCAGGAATTTCTCAGGAATTACATCAACCCCTATTAAAGCAACATTTTCAATGCCAATTTTGCTTTTGTCTACAACTAATGAGTATTTTTTTATAATTCCTTTTTTTTCAAGATGCGAGACTCTTTTCCTAATGGTAGATTCTGACACCTTAGTCTTTCTTGATATCTCCATAAAAGGCGTCCTGGAGTTTTTTGACAGAATTTCAATTATGCTAAAATCCAGTTTATCCATTTAAATCGCCTGAATCTGTTATCATAAACTAATTAGCATGCTTAAACAAAACATATTCCTTTTCAACATGCAAGTATTCTGATTTTGTTTTCTCATCGAGTTTATCAATAGCAGTGTTTATGCAGATAAAAGAACCCGTAATTCCAAACGCAAATAGCAATCTCTCAACTATCACAACTGGGATTAGGGCAATCCATAGTGCAGGAGTCATAGGCACAATATAATTCCACATTGCTCCACCAACAGCGTGTGCTGTGAAGGTTGCTCCCAAGCTTCTTGGAAAAGCTTTTTCAGCATACTTCTTTGGAAGAATTTTTATAATTATTGGAATTGTCCAAAATAATGAAAAGTACCATACTTGCCTTCCAACTGGATGCGCTATGAATAATACAATAGCTATAACTGGAATTAAAAAGCTTAGCTTGTCTTTCTTCGTTCCGAAGTACCATGCTGCAAAAAGCATAGGTAATAACCTTAAGATATTAATTAATGTAAATGCCTTTCCCAACGTCAAATAGCTTGAAACCTCAGCGATTAAAACTGATAAAACTCCAACTGTAGGTCCCAGAAAAGCACCTGCAACAGGTCCAAAAAACTGGAATAAAGTAAAGAACTGGTTATTTGCTCCAACAAGCTTAAACAGTGGAAAGTTCTCTATTCCAAAATAAGTTAGAAGCGGCCAAACCAGTTTAGGAAGATTAATCCTTTCCCCAACAAAAACCAAAACAGCGAATATCAACAAGAATAAAATACCTTTCTTTGTCATTAACTTGTTTAACTTCATCAAATCACCCTATTAAATTAATTATCAACTAACGATATTTTGTTTAAATAGTTTTCTGTTTAATTGGCGTTGCGTGGATATTCATATTTTCAGTGATTTTTATCCCAGAAATTAAATTT
>JBBSVT010000075.1:0-13459 GCA_038046685.1 Nanobdellota archaeon | reverse complement strand
CCGTAATGCCACCATGTCTATTGACTGGTGGATAGGCGCTCAAATTATTTTACAGAACAAATGGCTCAACCACAACAATACCAATCACAAAGTCCTCAGCAAGAGACTAATGTAATGGCAATTGTTGCTTTGGTATCTGCATTTGTAATTGCCCCTGTAGGATTAATACTGGGTATTGTTTCATTAGTACAAATAAAAAATAATCCAAATCAAAAAGGAAAAGGACTGGCTATTGCTGCTATAATTATTAGCAGTATAGGAATTCTATTGTTTGTATTTATGCTTATAGGATTTTTTGCATATTTCAGTCTCTTAAGACCATAATTTAGCTCTTTTTTTCAAATTTCTCACCAAAAATCCCAAGCACGGGCCATGTTATGACTTTCAATTTTTCTTTATTTGTTTCTGAATTTACATAATAAATAACAGTTGCTGCAAGCTTTTCATTTAAAGCTAATTGCAACGACACTCCGCCTCCAAAGCACCAGCCCATCGAGGCAATATTTCATCATCAACAAGGTTGTTTATCTAACTTTCGGAATCTCTGTTCCAAATCGAAACCTTTATAAATTCTATATATGATTTATATATAAATTTATGCTTTTCAATATTAAAATAACATTATAACATATATAAAATAAATATATTTCATATATAAATGAGATACACCAAAAAGCTCATTAAGACAGGCGGCGGATTAGTTGTTAGGGTTCCTTCTGATATTGTCAAGCTCCTCAATTTGACAGAAAAGGATTATGTTGAGATAGACTTGAATAAAATTGATGTCAAAGCATTGAACAAAAAATACAATAACGGTTGAACATTTAATAAATATAATAAATCAAAAAATGCATATAAAAAAAAGAGATAGATTGAATCTGATAATCCCAAATTCAAAAGGACAGGTGGCTGTCTTCTTGATATTGGCTCTTGCCATCTTAATTGCCGGAATAATTTATTTCTATTATCAAAGGCAGTCTGTTGAGAAGCAAATTGAAGTTGTGGATCCGCAAGTTGCTCCGATAAAATTGTATGTTGAGAGCTGCATAAAGAGTGTCGCTGAAGATGGATTGGAAAAAATAGGGCTAAGCGGGGGCTATATAACCATTCCTGAGCAGATAAAAAATGACCCAATGGCATACTTGAGCGCTTTTCCTGTTGGCGGGTTTAAGGTCCCGTACTGGTGGCATGATGGCATCGACGCTGTTCCAACAGAGGAATTCATAAAGAGGCAGTTGGAAGGACATATAAAATCTGAGTTAAGGAATTGCATCAGTAATTTTGAACCTTTTTCCGGCAGCTTTGAGATAAATGAGTTGAAAGAAGCGCTTGTTGATGTAGAGTTTAACGAGAATGATGTTTCAGTGAGCTTGAACTACCCTCTGGAAATAATAAGCAAAAACGGCGATTTAAAGGTTCTTCTCGAGAGATACAGCTATTCTGTTCCAGTCAGATTCAAGAGAGTGTACGAGCTGGCTAAATTAATAATCGAGAGGGAAAACAAGGATTACTTCATTGAGAAAAAAACTATTGATCTATATTCCATGGACAGCGAAATACCCACAACAGAGGTTGAAGCGGCATGCAATTCAAAAGTGTGGCTGCTGAGCAATATCAAGGAAAAACTAAAGACCTTATTGAGGGTTAATCTGCCTTATATAAGAATAAAAGGAACTGAATACAACCCTAACCTTTATGTTCCAAACACAAACGGCAAAAACACATATGCAGACTCATATTTCCAGCAGCACTACATATGGGAAATAGACGCCCAAGGTGAAAAAAAATTCAAAAACATGAAAGTTGCATTTGCTTATGACAACTGGCCTTTGGATATTTATGCAAGGCCAAGCGAGAATGGGGTTTTAAGGTCAAATGCGCAAAAAGGGACAGGCATTTTGTCATTCTTATGCCTGCACGTGTCGCACTTTACATATGATGTGAGCTTTCCAGTGATGGCCACAATATTTGATCTGACGACGGCATCCAACCACGCATACAGGTTTAGTTTTCCATTCAAGGTATCTATTGACCACAATCAGCCGAATACGGCAAATAAGGGCACAGCACTGTTGGAGTCAGCCCAAGATTTGACATCGGAGGATTTTTGCAATTTTGTCCAAAATGAAGTGACAATATTTACAGTGGACAATGCAACTGGCGAGGATATAAGGGATGTAAATCTAACTTTTGTATGCGGGAGATTTTATTGCGATGCCGGGCACAGCAATTGGCTAAGCCTGGGGGCGGCAGCCGGAATAACAAGAAGATTTCCGTTTTGCGTTAATGGCATAATTAAGGGCTCAAAACAAGGCTACACAGATACAAACATGTTCATCCAAACAGATGTCGACGGAAGATCTTATGTCTTAACTCTTAATCCAGTTAAAGAATTGCAGAATTATAAAGTGGTCAAGCATCTGCTTTCAAATCCTGGCATTGCCCAAGAGCTTGCTCCCAATGAAAAAGCATCAATTACAATCAAGGGAAAAAATACTGGCTTTGAGAGTTATGCTGCATACCCAAAAGAGTCAAATTTTCCATTAAGGCTCCCTAAAAGCAAGGATGAAATTTATGAAATTACAATATACATTGCTGACGAAGAAAACATCATAGGAGGATACACTGGAGAATGGAAAGTGAACAAAGATGATTTAGGCAATGCCGAAGAGGCAGTATTCCACGCCATAGTTCAAGGCTCTTCAACTGATGAGGACAGGGCTTTACTTATCTATGGGCTAAGCTCACATTCAAAAAATGTTCCATCGCCGGAATTAAAATGAATTCAAGAGTAAAAGACTTAATTTTGGTATTCCTAATTCATTTAGTCATATCGCTTCCATTTTACACTGCAAATGTTTATGGATTCAAAATTTCAAATGTGAAGGTAACCAAGATAACACCAAATTCTGCAACAATAGAATGGATTACCAGCAATCTTTCAAGCGGCAAAGTCAAGTACGGAAGGACAACAGCTTTAGGGTTCTTACAAAAGCATGATGACTTTGTTGAGAATCACACTTTAGTGATTTCCAGCGGAATTGATAGCAATGCAGTACACTTCTTTGCTGTGGAATCAACTGATGTTGCTGGCAATACCACAATAGACAATAACTCCAACAAGCTCTACACATTTAAAACAACCGATGCTTTGGTTAACGACTCAACAGTTCCTGTCATAAGCGATGTTGACGCATTGCAAATAACCGATACTTCAGCAAGAATAAAATGGCTAACTAATGAAAATTCCACAACAATTGTTCTTTACGGAGTCAACAAGACCGACAAAACAAAGAGCTCTGACGCGCTTGAGACAAATCATTCAATCATAATTGACGGGCTTACAAAAAATTCAAATTACACATTTACTGTTAAGTCCTGTGACAAAGCCAAAAACTGCGTGAATTCTTCGGGTCATAGTTTTGCTGCAGGAAAAGATATCATTGTTCCATTCATTAACTTGACACTGTCGAGATTCGTCAATAGAAGAGTTATAGACATAAAGGGCTCAACAGAGCCTTTTTCATCAGTTGCGTTATTTGTAAATAACCTTAATATTCCAAAAAGGAGTTTAAGCAATAATGAAGTCGGCAGCTCGGGCAAATTTGTATTTAGCCAGATTCAATTAGAGCAGGACAATGTCATTAAAATAGCCATTGCCGATAAAGCTGGAAATAAGAATGAAAGGACTTTTGAGGTTGGCGTGGACACCCAGCATCCTTCAGTAGAGTTGAATGAGATTCCCTCGCGAATTTCAAAGCCAAACCTTACTGTCAAAGGAATTGTGAATGAGCCAGTTAAAGTAAGGGTTTTTGCCGATGCAAATATTAACGAATCTTCGATGCCTTCAAAAATTACAAGATTAAATGCGACAAAAATAGGGCAAAATTCAGTCGAGCTGCATTGGGATGAGTCAAAAGACAAGGACTTCAGCCATTATGCAGTGTATCGCTCTGATACAGGTGCAATTGCGGTAACAAGGCCGGCTAATTTCAATCTTTACCCAGATGTACTTGTAGATAGCGGGAAGAGCTATACCTATGAAATTTCGGCTGTAAATGTTTTTGGCAATGAAGGACCAAAATCAGAGCCGATAACAGTAACCCCATTAAAAGGCGGTCAAACACTTAATCTTAAGCCGCCAGAGGTTGATATTTTAGAGGACTTCAGAAAGCCCATATTAGCTACAAATGTCAGCGGCAATTTTGAATTTGGAATCATGCTTAAAGGCGACGCAGCTTATAACTTAAAGTTAATTTTTGATGACAGAGCAGACAACAGCGTCATAATTGAAAAAAGTGTTGTTCTTGACACAAAAAAACCAGAAATAAAAATAACAAGCCCACCGTCTGGGGCATTGCTTTTTGAAAATGTTGCCAATGAAATAGATGTCATTGGAATAACGAAGCCAAATGCCAGAGTGCACTTATTTGTTGAGAGAACGCCGTTTAGCCTATTCAATAAAACTTTTGAGGTAGGCGACTTGCTTAATGATCTTAAGAACATTCCGGATTCCCAGCTGGACGCAAAATGCCGTTTTAATGTTGCATCAAAGTCTTTCTGCAGTACAGGAGCAGATTTTTCCACAACCGCAGACAGCCAGGGCAATTTTAAGTTCGAGAAAGTTGATTTGACTGCCTTTTTCGGGGGAGCAGGCAGAATAAGAGAAATTCCTGTCACAGAATTCAGTAATGTGCTTCTTAATCAAGATGCAAAAGATTCTAAAACAACTACGCTCTTGGCAATTGCGACAGACCAGACTGGACAAAGAGGGTTTGCCACACAATCCATTAGAATAGGCACCTGCTGGAGCGGCAACCAAAGCTGGGACATCATACCTTTGACACGATACCAAAGCCCGACACTTTTAAGCACTGAAAGATTTGCAGAGGGTACTGAAACGATTTACTTTTACTTTAACTATTCCTATATTGGGCCGGGAACAAGCGCTGTTGTTTCAAGCGTAAGCATAAGCCAGGCTTGCAGCCCTAGAGAACTAATAGACCCAAGATTCAATATAGGCTGCAGGATTATGCCTGCAAGCATTCCTGCCAAACCTCTCAATCCGCCAGATAATACAATTACTTATTCTGCGGCTCAGCTCAACAGGCTTCCGGGCATGGATAAATTTTTAGAGGATGACTGGAAAGGTTTTTTCAATGCGGTCAATAAAGAGCTGACTTTCCCGTTAAAAGTGAGAATAACATATAAGCATGATACGGACAATGACGGCAACCTAGAAACTGAAACACAAACAACTTGCGAGCAGGTCAGTTATGCGATAGATAACACAATAATTGATCCAAGAAAAGTGCTTCCAGACTGGCTGCTTTACGATTTTGCTGATATTCTTCAGGATTCTATCAAAACTTTAACCCAGGTTCAGGAGCATGTAAACAAAGCCCTTGATTATGTTGCGGTTGGCTGTTTGGTTTCATTTGGCTTAATTGTTGTTGTTCAATTCTACAGAAGGTGGGTAAGCTTTTGGGAAGAAAAGAAATTTTTGGTTAAGGACAAGTTCAATGAAGTATTGTCAGCATTCAAGCTGCCGCAGAATACTAAAGACGAGGAGAGTTGCAGAACTTTAATAAAGAGTATAAAAGACAGCAAAGGAAGCTTTAAGCTGAGTTATGTTAATGACTTTGACCTTAAGAGATGCTTCCCAACAATTGATTCCGCATGGTCATCAGAGGCTAAAGTTTATTCCGGAATGAGATATACGTGCGACAGGGTTTTTGGGCATGCTGCTCCTGCCGGATGGACTGAAAGCAAAAGTGACGCTGAATTATATAACAAGATAGCAAGTGGAGAGGGCTGTGCAGTTGACCAAAGCGTGAGAGGGCAACCGTTAAGAGCTGTGAAATGTAGAAGTGTCCAATTATCCACATACGCAGAAAAACCAGAAAATTTTGGCATTGATGATACATGCCTCGAACTAACAAAAGAAAAGGGCGGCTCGACATTATACACTTTGGGAGAGTTTGAAGGAGCTACAAATATTTATAGATTAAATTACCTCAAGGGAATAAGGGATGTTGGGACTGTTTATGCAATTAAAAGAGATGAAACAAATTATCTAACTGCGCAGCAAAAAAGCTGTCAAGAGCTTTGTGGAGTAAAACCTCAGCAATCGAGTAGAGATGTTGTAAACATGGTAGGCAAGTCTCCAATCATATTGATGCAAGATCCAAAATCCAAAGTATCACAAGAAGTTGGATTTGCCTGCACCAAAGTTGACACTTGCAGGTCATTTAATACTGAAAAGAAAATTACCGATGCAAGTGGAAAAGTGCACGATATAAAATCTGCATTTACAATGGGATACACATCAGCAATCGAGATAGGAGGTAATACGCCTTGCTTCTATGATGGAAGCAATACTGGAGTTGTCAGCGATTCACCCTCGACAAGAGAAGAGTGCTGTTGCATAAACGCAAATGAAGCCAAAATCACTACTAATTACTATGCTCCTGATGATGTGGATGTGATAACAAAAAAACCAGTTCATGAGTCAAAAACAGGTAGTTTGTCAGGTCTTGAGCTTAAGAGTCTTGGAAAAGATGACTATCCCCAGATGAAGTGGAGCTACAGGTATTGGAAAGAAAAGTTTACAGCGGTTGGAACAGAGGGTGCACCACATAATGAATATCACCCAAAGAGGTACATTGAAGGAAGAGATTTTCCAGCATGCTTTGGCCAGAATAATTGGCTGTATGAGTATGTTTTGCAGCAGCCTGAAACTGTTTTGACTGTGGATCCATTTAAGCAGCATGAAGCTTCTTTGCAATGCGCGCATTTAGCGGGCATAAGCAACAGAATACAATTCATTAAGAATTTAATGAGCTCATTGCGCACTTGTTTGATTCAGGTTAGGACAACCGGAAGAGGGGATGCAGGGGCCTGCAAAGAGCTTTTTACCCAATACCTTTGCAATTCAATTTGGCAGGTGATAAGATGGTTTGTTGACGGCTGCATTCCAATTGGCTTCGGAACAGAGATTGATACAGATGATAATAACATAGCGACTTATGCAAGAGCAGGATTTAAAGGGATTTACGACAGCATATCAGATTTGCAATCCAGCACGAGACAGGAGTATGGAAACGCCAAGCTTAATGAGATTCTTGGCACCGGGGAAGAAAGCATAGCAAGAAAAATATGCTTAGGCGCCTTTGGCTATGATTGGGAAATCAATGCAAGAAACTTGGTTGATGCAGCTTACTCAACTCCTTTTGCAACCTTAGTTCAGCCAATTACAAGGTCTAGGGAATTCTTGACAGTTGAGCCAGGCTCATTAAAACCAAAATACGAATATAGGGCATCATGGATTATAAATCCAGGCTGCGATTTCGAAAGGTATGATGTTTATCTGGTATGCGCAGGCAGGAAGCAGCTCGACAAGTATCCAAATAATATTAATTGCGGGGCCATAGGCTCTGGCTCAATTGCTTATTCTGTGACAACACCATTAAATGTTCCTCGTACAGGAACCATTGGCGAGCCTTCAGCCGGCTACAGCCAATGCGATTGCATACAATTGGAAAACGAAAGGCTTAGCCCAACAATATTCTCAGGAAGATTAAAGCAGAATGCTTTGGAGGAAAGGGCGCTTCCACTAGGCAGCAGGGTTTTAGCTACAGATGTCAGATATGACCATATAAAGATTGTGTTGCAGCCGGACAGAAAAATAGCAAATAACATAAGGCCAAATTGCTTCCCTTCAGGCTATGGTGAAGGAATATTCTATTTCCCATTGATTGATAAATCCCCGAGAGATTACATGGATTGCAGGGTTGATTTTTCAACTGGCTCGTTTATCTGCGGCGAAGGCGCGGCATTTGCAACAAGAAAAGGCATTGCGCAGTTCATGGAAATAAAAATTAATGGAAAAGATTCAACTAAAGCCAGCGAGCTTGTTTTTACAGCAGATGAGAGCTTAGACCTTGATGTTACAATCCGAAAAATAGGAAAGGATAAATGCCTCAAGCTAACTATGGATGGAATCAACCAGATTAGGGGCATAACTCAGGAGGGTACTCAACAATATCAAGTCCAACTGGAAAAAAGCTTATCGTTAGGATTGGATAAGGAAATTTTATCACAGCCCGGAATAAGCATCGAGAAAGTAAGTTTGCCAACGTCAGGTGAAGTTAATATTAATCTAAGATTTTATGACACAAACAATGATGATATAATCAGGTTTGATGAGGATGCAGTAGAAATTGATAATGCGAGAAAACAAATAATAAGAGGAGAGGCTTTGAAAGATAAAAAGATAATAAATCAAGACCTGTCTGATTCAAAAGGAAAATCAAAAGAAGTTGAGGTTTCTATTGTTGATAATGCACTTTTGCTGAAAAAGCAGGGCGCAGAGATCAAGGTTATAAGTGTTAACTTGCCGAGAAATAATGCAGGTCAGGTAATAAAAATTAAATCTCCTGCAGAACTCGCAGACGATATTAGTAAAAAAAGAGATGAAATAATAGGAAGCGGTGATTGGACTGTCACCATCAAGCCGATTACTCAAACAACTGCAACACCACAGGCTAGAGAAAAAACAGTGCAGCTGACTTTATTGCATCTAAAAGACAACGTTGATTCTTATAGCGATCCCAGCTCATGCGATTTAACTGAATTAGTTGTGGGAGATGGAGACAGGCAGCAAAAGAGAGACATAAAGATAAAGGTTGTGCCAAAATCAAGCGATGCAAGCTTGCAAGGCGCGCTTATCAAAATTGTAAGTTCTCCATCCTCATCAGTTCCCATCAAAAAAGAGGATAAGGAATTCATTTCAGTTTCCGCAAGAATCACCCATGATTCAGGAATTAAAGACGCGAAAATGGTTTGCAAAAATCCTATAGGAAATGAGACGGAAGAGATAAGTAGCAGGCCTTTGGGCAACAATAATTTTGATTTTCCAATAGATAGTTCCAAAATAGAACTCGCTGGAAAATATAAATGCACTATCACAGCGCATAGCTTGAGCGAAAAGGCAAGAGTTAATACCGAGTCATTCGATTTTGAGGTTATGTGCGGAGAACCCAATAATTATGGATTGTGCCACACTAGCGGAAATTGCTGCAAGGGTCGCAATTGCAATACCGATGCAAATAAAATTTCTGCGGGACTGCCATGCGAATCAAAGTCATAAGTTCTAGACTTAAAAATGCCTCAAAAAACTATTCTTCTAAATTCTTTTAAAGAATCGTTTGCGGTGATTCGGAACAATAAATTCTTGACTGCTTTATTGTTTATTCTGCAAATTGCCTTATTCGCAACCCTTTCCACACTTAGTTATAATTATATGTCCAGTATCGTTGAAAACCAAAAGGCAATTGACGATTATTTGGGCAAATTAGAACTGGATGAAACCTCAATAATGTCAAATTTACTGCAGCACGAAAGCATTGTGGGCAATAATCCGGCAATTGTGATGGAAAATTCCAAAAAAATGCTAAAAAACTTGAGAATTTACTTGATTTACATCTATCTAATGCTGGTTATTTTTGCTTCTGCTGGCTGGGCAATAACATACAAATTAATTCATAAGCTCGGTCTTAAAAAACTGATAATTTGTTTTTTAAAAAGTTTTGTGATTCTATTGCTTTATTTAGGCTTAATTTTTTTCTTTTTCCTTTTGCTGATAAATATTTCATTTGCAGAATTTGCAGCTGAAAGGACATTTTCATTTGCAAAATATGCCGCATTTTTGATTTTATCGCCAGTGTTGGCATATTTTATGTTTATCTCTCTGTCTCTTTTAGATAAGGTGAAATTAAAGGATTTGATTCAAAGAACATTAATAATAGGAATAAAGAAAGCGCATATTGTGTTAATGGCTTGTTTTATCAATGCATCTATATTTACACTATCGGTACTTTTGCTGTATTTTTTTCTCGAGAAAAATCTTTTTGTTCTGTTATTGTCAGCGATGCTTTTCATCTTTAGCTTTGTTTTTGGGAGAATATTTATGATAAATTTTATTGAGAAATTATCCTAATTGTACTTAATCATCTGCTACATTTCCTTCTGCAGGTTCTGCCTCATTTGATGCCGGATTTTCTTGATCACCTTTCCTTACGGATTCTCTATCTCTTACATCATTCATATTTCTATACTCAGATTCCTCAACTTTGGTTCCATATTGCTTTTCGCCTCTGCCTTTTTTATTGCCACCTTCCTTGATATCTTTTCCAATAAACCTAGTCGGCATAGATGCGCCTTCTCCATAGACCCTGCTGCCTTTGTAAGTGGGGGTTAGTGTCCTATCTGCATTAATTGTGAAGGATACATTTTCGCTTTCATCAACAATTGCTTCCAAACCGCTGCTTTCTTCTCCCCGTAAGTCACTAAACATTTGATTAAGCCTCCACTTTACATAAAGCACTTTATCTCCTGAAGCTAAATCATAAGCATCGGCTTCAGCTTCAAGACTTTTGATAAGCTTCTCGAATGGGGTTGCTTTTTTTGGAGTTCTTTTAAATCTTATTGCATTGGATATCTCATGCCATGGTGAATGAAGTTCTGCATAATCTCTTCCAATTTGGGCCAATTTTCTGTAAATCGAATTCCATTTTGTTCCTGCATATTTACTAGCTAGATTTTCATAGGATTCCTCGTCTAATAGACCAGTTAGCTTTTCAGAAGCTCTATTTCCTTTGATGCCAAAAAAGCCATGCAAAATAGTTTCGTGACCAAGAACATAGTCAATCACTGCCTTGAGCTCTTCAGGAGACCTTAAATCATAATCCTCTGCTTTTTTTCTTATTCTTTCTATGAAATCAGGAGGCATCATCAAATATCGCCCAATTGTATGGTAAGATGCCAAGCTTTTTTCATCATAACTAACGCCAACTCCAAAAACTGGGCCTTCTGCTCTTTTTGGCTTCAGCCCTTTGCCTAAAAGAAATTCAATCTTATCCAACAATTCATCCCTATATTCGCCATTCTTCCAAAGAAAATCCCTGAGCCTCAAATATACGTTACTGGCTATTGAGGCATTAAAGCCTGTATTATTTATAGGCCCAATATATATTTCTTTACTGGTAAGCAGTCTTGTTGCAGTATCCCTTACATTTGGAAAATTCATTCTCAAAGGGGATTCTGAGGCATACATAACTGAAGGAGTAGCGGGCATCAAATCAAACTTTGCAGGCATTACATCTTCTCCTGCTTTTTTCATTCCATAAATCTGATAATCATCATCCTGGGTTACAGCCCCTTGTTTTGAGGAATCTTTGAAATAATATTTATTGTTAGCAGTTCTTGTCACCGACCATCCATCTTCAACTCTGGGTTCATAATTACCCCAAGGCCAAGAAGCCACATTCGGCCTGCCGCTTCCCGGCATGTCCAGTTGGTTTGATTTAATTTCTGCGGCAGGAATTTGAGTTTCAGTTGGAGGACTATCCAAATCACTTACATAATAATGCCGTCTTAAAGTTTTATCATCCATTTTATCAGTTTTTAGAGTTACTTGTGAGATTGAGAAAGAGAAAATGAAAAAGAAAATATAATTAATTATTAGATGGTTTATAAGTTTTCGGCAACTTTGATATAATGCCTTGGAGTTCATATGTTCCGGCTCTTTCAAGCTCTCCAAAAGCCTCGCTAGATGTAGCATACGGCTTTAATTTAATCCCTGACCTCTCTGTGAATGTTCTTGGAATTGCTCTTCCATCCTCTCCAAGCATATTCCATTTTTCCCCCATAACTTGTCTTTCATAATTTGATCTATTGCTAGGTTTGTCTTTTTTTACAGCTATATAACTAATCAATTGCGCTAAAGGAGAATTCTTGTCATATTGCTCATTGTCAGGATTTGCAAAATTCAAATCAAGAATAATACGAATTAATTGAGTCATATTACCAAAGATGGGATTGCCAGTAGCAGTACTGACCTGTCCTAAATATGATCTGGCCAATTCATCATTGAACCCCTCAATCTTGCCACCATAACCCTCAGTTTGTGCAAGAGCGTATGCTAACTCTTTGAGAATAGATTCAGCTTTCTTATTACCTGTATCCGGATTAAACCTAGGAGCTTCCCCTAGATGCTTTTTTACAATACCCTCAAGCCCTTTAACGATTGGGGTTATCCTATTTTGTCTTTTTAGAATTGGATGGTTTTCCGGAACTGCAGTATCACTTTTTGCCTGTTGTAATCTGTAAGCTTCTAACTGATTTTTAATTCCTTCATCTATTGTAAATCCATCGACTTTTAAAGATCCTTCAGATTTTGCGCTTCCCATTTTTTCTTTCCACCCTTGTTTTTGTATTAGTTTTTATTATTTAAATTTAATCATTAATTTGTTACTACTTTATTATAACAACACTTATATTTAAACTTTTCGCTTCTGGAGTATACATGTTTCAGCAATCTCCAGAATCGACAATCGCAGATGAGCGCTTTCCCGCAACATCCACGTTTGTTACTACTTTATAATAATAAAACTTATATATAAAGCTTTCGGTTCATAGAGCAGTCGGTATTTATTTTCTATATAGAAATAAACTATTCGAAGGTCTCTGCAATAACAACTTACACAAAAGAAAAGTATTAAAAGTACAGTTAGGCTTCGTATTAATCCAATGAATAAAAAGGCGAGACAAAATTCAATGGCAGAAGAATTTTGTCGAGCACAATATTTTGCGACGAAGTCGCAGATTTAAGATTATACCAATAAAAGTTTAAACAATTTTGCCAAGGCGGATTGAATAATGCCAAATAAAAAATAATAACAAATGGCATACAAACAGGTAATACTTTTAAGGCAGGATTTGAAGTTGCCCGTGGGCAAGGCAAGTTCTCAGGTAGCGCATGCTTCCGTGGATGCAACTTTAAAGTCCGACAAGAAGATTGTTGACTTGTGGAAAAAAGAAGGGGCAAAAAAGGTAGTTTTGAAAGTAAAAGATGAAAAAGAATTGTTGAAGTACAGAGTGATGGCTGAAAATTACGGTCTTAAAAATGCTTTGATTAGGGATGCCGGAAGAACTGTGTTAGAGCCTGGAACTGTTACTTCTTTAGGCATTGGTCCGGATTTGGAAGAGAAAATTGACAAGGTCAGTGGAAAGTTAAGAATGGTTTAGACTTGTCTTTTTGCAATTTCAACAATTTGGTTGTGCTCTAATAAAACATAAAATTTGCCTGAGTCGTACAATCTATAATGCTGTGACGGCGGAAAATTTGGGAATACTCTGCTTATTTGCATAGCCGAAACTGGTGATTGTCCTATTAGACTCAGCACTTGTTTTTCCAAAGTGTCTAAACTTACATATTCATTAGGCCTTGAATCAGGTCGCATCCACGCGTACTTTAACACTATTCTGTAGGGCACCTTAATATTATTTGTTTGCATTTTTGATAGTCAATGTACTATTTTAAAGTGTTTATGCCTGTAATTTATTAACTAAACTTTTGCAAATTCATTTATAAATAAAAATATAAGGAAGAACGTTC
>JBBSVT010000074.1:0-65142 GCA_038046685.1 Nanobdellota archaeon | reverse complement strand
AATTTTCTTTCCACTTGGAAATATATATTTCCACTTGTTTATAAATCTTTCCATTCTAAATAACGCCCCCACCCCTAACGAATGAAACGACTAAAATGAAATGTCCCCCTTGATGTATGTTCTTGATTGCTCACTTTGTTCGCTATATTGAACCACGAGTCACTAAAAATTACTTTGCGGTCGCAATTTTCCCGAACTTCGTAGCGGGAAAAGAGCTTGACGGGAATTCTACAAAATTCCCTAAAGAAAAAGTATTAAATAGAAATAAACAAATTTGATTTAATATGTCGAAAGGACAATATTTAAGTGATTTATCCAAGGCCGTAACTAATAGCAAGGCTCATTGGGCTAAGGTACTTATATCAGATGCAAATGCAAAACCAAATCAAGTGAATGCGTGGAAGATTAAAAATATATACAGTATATGCCAAGTAGGAAAATACAGTCTTTATATTGAATTAGTGCCAGAAGTTAGGGATTCAAATAAAAAAATATACAGCACAGGTGTTGAGTTTGTTGTCAATTAATTTTTAAAACCGATAAATCCTAATCTTTAAGTTTATATAACAAGTCTTCAAAAACTTATCAAAAATGGATATCTTCGCTCATGGTTTATGGAGCTATGCAATTTTCCATAAGAAGAAATACGTTTGGCTTGCATCCTTATTTGGCGTTTTGCCTGACATATTGTCTTTTGGCATTGTGTTTATTATTAATTTATTAAATGGCGGTTTAAACAGAGGTCCTCCAGCAATAAGCTCATTGCCAAAGTGGCTTTTTGCCGCATACAACATGACTCATAGTTTAGTAGTTTTTATTACTGCTTTTGTATTGATCTATTTAGCAACAAAAAAATGGTTCTGGCCTTTGACTGCATGGGGCATTCATGTATTGATAGACATACCGACTCATTCATTCAGATTTTTTCCAACCCCATTTTTGTGGCCTCTGCTGGACTACAAATTTGATGGAATTAGCTGGGCAACGCCTTGGTTTATGGTTATTAATTATTCGTCTCTTTTGATAGTTTTTGTTTTAATTGCATATTTCAATCCAAGACTAAAAATAAGAAAGATTCATTAAT
Source organism: Nanobdellota archaeon (assembly GCA_038046685.1). Taxonomy (GTDB): domain Archaea; phylum Nanobdellota; class Nanobdellia; order Woesearchaeales; family GW2011-AR4. Next base: position 64,058 of record JBBSVT010000074.1, on the reverse strand, counting down.
TTATTCTGATAGGAATATTAATATCAATAAAATATTTATATATGAATAATAATATTTGTAATGAGGTGATTAAATGCAAAAACAAGATACGATGAAAACAAAAAGACTTTGGATGACTTTATCACGAGGTCCGGGAGTAATGCCGATCTGATTTTCGGCACAATAGCTGCAACCCTTGTATCACCAACACTGGCTGTGGCAGCTGCTGTGTTGAGTGCTGTATATGCATCCGGCAAGAATCAACGAGGAGATACATCAAAGAATGATTACTCAAGGCTTAAAGAGATAGTTTACTCAGCAATATCCAGTCATGAATACTGCATCAAAAAAAGACTTCTTGGGTATGGTTTGAAAGAGCAGGAAGCAGATAGATTTCTGCGCGACGTGGTTTATGAAGGCTACATCGACAGCCTAATATCAAACCCTGATTCCAATAAACTTTAAATAACTCCAAGGAATTCACATACTATGGATAAAACAGAGCTGCTTAGAATTGACTATGCAAACAAAAAACAAAAAATAAGGGAAAGGCTGAGACAATTTGAACAATTCTTCAACGAAGCATATTCTTGGTTTTATAGAGATGGAAATTTGATTTTGCTACCCGTTGAAACAAAAGACGACTACAGAATTTTTGAAGAGCTTGCTTTTTGTATTTTTACGGCAAATACAAGCGCTGAGATGAGCGGAAAAGCAGTTGACGCTGTCAGAAATATTTTGATAAGCGGGACTGCTGAAGAAATGTCAAGAAGGCTGGAAGGTGTCTATAGATTTAACAATGTAAGGCCTGCGCATATCGCCCACACTAGAGCTTACCTAAAAAATACATTGAATTTTAGGCTTAAAGATAAAATAAGCTCATTTAAAAATAAAGATGACCTCAGGAACTTTTTTGCCCTGAACAAGGACATCAAGGGGCTGGGCATGAAAGAGTCATCGCATTTTTTGAGAAACATCGGGTTTAAAGGCTACGCAATATTGGATAAGCATATAATAAATTCTTTGCACGAGTTTGGAGTTTTAAAGACAAATGAAAAGCCGAAAAACAATAAAGAATATTTAGAAATTGAAAAAAAGTTTATAGATTTCTCAGGGCAGATGGGAATTGACATAGACGAAATGGATTTGCTGTTGTGGAGCAGAAAAAACGGAAGGATTTTGAAGTGAAAATTTAAATATTATTCGGTAATCAGGCAGTATATGGTAGAAAAACCGGCGTATAATAAGAATCCTTAAATGACCAAAAATGGCTGAAAATAAAATCAAGAACATCAAGGGAATAATAAATTTGTTAAAAGAAGAAGTCCAAAAATTTGAAAATCCGACTGCAACGATAAATTTATAAATTAATCAATTAATTATATCAGCTGATAAAAATGGAAAGAATAGTAATTGATCCAAAGATAATGCACGGAAAGCCTGTGATTAAAGGAACTCGAGTACCAGTAGATGTAATTTTAGGCAGCTTGGTTGGTGGAATGAAATATGAGGAAATTGAAAAGGAGTATGGTGTTAAAAAAGAAGATATCATAGCTGCTATTGAATATGCCGCAAGATTTGTGATGGGAGAAGAAGTAAGGCCATTAAAGATGAAGATATGAAATTTCTAGTAGATGCCGATTCACCGCATTCTTTGATAGACACCTTTAATAAACATGGACATGATGCTGTTCATGTCAGAGATATACTAGGTTCTGCTACAGATGATGAAATCTTTGAATACGCTAATAAAAATAAGCATATCATTGTTACCAGAGATTTAGGATTTGCTGAAAAGTTTATAGAAAACAAAGGTTTCGGATTGGTTCTAACTAGGTTGCCTTATTATTTTACAGTAGACAAAATAAACAAAATTTTCGACGAATTTCTAGAAGAAGTTGATTTAAAAGGAATAATCAATTCCATTACCGTACTAGAGTTAGGAAAGTACAGAACTAAAAAACTATAATAATTTACAAAGTTATTATTGCTCTCACAATGCCCAAATCATCAATTAAAAACATCGACAAAATCATGAAGCTCTTAAAAGAAGAGATAAAACCATTTGAAAACCCCGTTGCAACAGAAATCGGAGAAAAAACGAAAGACCCTTTTCTCGTGCTCATTTCCTGCATTCTAAGCTTAAGAACTAAAGACACGACAACTGGGCCAGCCTCAAAAAGATTATTTGAGCTTGCAGACAATCCTTATGATATGGTAAAACTAACTAAAAAACAAATTGAAAGGGCAATCTTTCCAGTGGGCTTTTATCCAACGAAAGCGAAATATATAAAAAAAACCTGTAAAATTTTGGTTGAAAAGTATAATGGGAAAGTGCCAGATAAAGAAGATGAGCTTTTGAAATTGCCGGGAATTGGAAGGAAGTGCATGTCGATAACCATGTGTTATGGATTTTTCAAGTTGGGTTATTTGGCCATAGATACGCACTGCCACCGCATTCCCAATAGGTTAGGCTGGATTAGCACCAAAACGCCACTGCAGACTGAAGGGGAACTTAGGAAAATATTGCCTAAGGGATATTGGAAAGATTTTAATGACATTTTTGTGACTTTTGGGCAGAATGTATGCCTGCCTATTTCTCCATTTTGCAGTCGTTGTGCTATAAATAGTTACTGCCCTAAAATCGGTGTAACAAGAAGTAGGTAAATTAAGATAATTTTATATATGTCGAAAATAACAATTCAATAATGGCGAGACTTTGCATCAATTATATGTTGCACTTTCCGGAACAATAGCATCCATTATATTTGGAACACTAAATTTTAAAGTTTCCGAAGATATTAAACTTTTTGGTTGGGACTTGTATACCAGTTATTGGGTTTGTAAGTTTAGCTTATTTTTTCAAAAATTGAAAACAAAAATAAATTGGCTCGACTGGAACAAAGAATCATTTGAAAAGGCAAATAAAGAGGACAAACCTATTCTGCTGGATTTAACTGCTATTTGGTGCCACTGGTGCCACGTTATGGACTCGATTTCATATTCGGATGATGAGATCGCAAACATTATTAAGAACGGTTTTATACCGATTAAGGTATACATTGACAAAAGGCCCGACATTAGGGAAAGGTACAACATGGGCGGATTTCCGTCAACAGTTTTTCTTAGTCCCAAAGGCGACATAATAGCAGGCGACACATATGTTCCGCCTGCAAGACTCAAACTTATGTTGGAAAAAGTTAAGGAAGCCTGGAAAAAGAGTAAAGGTGAAATCAACAAAAATGTTATCGAGCAACCTGCAAAAATACAAAAAGAAAAGATATTTTCAAAATCCGGTATAAGGCCGGATATTGTAAATGAAGTTTTGTTAGCGGTAGAAGACAATTTTGACAGGTTTTATGGCGGTTTTGGGGCTCAGCCAAAATTCCCCTTTCCAGACGTTCTGGATTTACTTTTTCTTCAATACAAAAAAACACATAATAAAAAATATCTTGAGGTGGCATTAAAAACCCTGGATGGAATGTATGAAGGAATTTATGATAAAACTGACTTTGGTTTTTTTAGGTACTCTGTAACTCAAGACTGGAAAATGCCACACTATGAAAAAATGCTTGACACCAATGCCGGTGCGCTGAGAAATTATGCCGATGCCTTTAGCATAACTAAAGACGAAAGATACAGGAAAGTAACAGAAGAAATAACAATTTACATAAGCAAATCTTTGTCGGACCAGAACAACGCCGGTTTCTATGGCTCACAGGACGCTGATGAGGAATTTTACCGCTTAAGACCAGAGGAAAGGAAGAATATGCAGCCTCCTTACGTCGACAAAACAATCTATACTGATTTGAACGCAATGATGACTTCTTCCTATTTAAAATCTGGAATAATACTCAACGACAAAGAAATGATTAATTTTGCGGTTAAAACAATTAATTTTATTCTAAAAAATTGCTATGACCCGAAATACGGCTTGTGTCATTTTTTTGATGGAAAACCAAATGTTAAGGGATTGTTAAGCGACAATATTTATTTTTTAAACTGCTTGATTGACGCATATTCTATTACCCATGAACAAGGGTATCTGGAGGCATCAAAAAAAATTTCAGGATTTATTTTAAAAAGTTTTTATGATAGCAAAAAGTATGGTTTTTTTGACAAGGTACTAGACAAAGATGACTTAGGCAAGCTAAAACATCAAGAAAAAAGCTTCTTGGAAAATACATTCTGTGCAATTGTATTTTTAAAGCTGTATTTTTTGCTTAAAGAAGAGGAATATAAAAAAGTTGCTGAAAAAACTTTATTATTTTTTTCTGACAACTATTCAAATTTTGGCTATTTCGCATCGGCATATGCTATTGCCGTAGATATGCTGTTGAACAACGAAATGAAATAGGGAATAGGAGGAAAAATCAATTATGCTCCGCTGTTTAATCCCTAATGGAGTATTTCGTTGCTAAATTGCAAATTTTTAAGCTTCACTTCAGCCCCTTAAAAGCCTCGTTAATTTCGTCTTTAGTATAATTGTTTTTAAGCAGAACATTTCTTAATTGATCCTTGCCATAACCTTTTCTTGAATTTGCCATAATATAATTTCTCAGTGCAAGCGCATTTTGCTTGCTCAGATGCTGCATTAGCTCTGCATGGCTTTTTTTGCGATTCAGCTCGATGTAGGCCAAAAATAAAATCACAGCAAACAGCGGCAAAGCAACAACAAGCCATACTATGTTTTGTTTCTTATCAATTTGGGATAATTCCTGCAGCGGCTTTGCGCTTGTTGGACTTGAAGACTGCAATGGAATTTCCAGTACTTTGTTATTGCCCGCATCATAAATGTTTATTTGTTTAGCATTGTTGTGATAAGGCAAACCCATTGTAAAGTCCAAATTTAGGTCACCTTCCTGTAATTCCGGAATAGGTATATTAAACCTTATGCTCTTTAATAATTTGTTATCGGCTGAAAGGATGTCCAATCTGTAGCCTTTTGTTATCGCGCTAAAATCCTGCGGAGTTCCCTGAGCTTCGCGAATGTCTACCAAAGATAGTCTTTCCAATAGCACTGAACTTTTGTAATTAAGCGTAATAGCGTAGATTTTGGCTGATACTTGGGCATTTACCAAAAGCGCTGAGAGCAATAAAATTAGTGCAGGCAAAATCAGGATTCTTGTCAAATACGGCTTATGGTGTTTCATTTTTTGTTTTTTTATTGTCTTTGGATTATTCATTCAAAAATTGTTGAAAATTAAAGTTTTTTGTTTTATGTGAATTTTTAGACACTAAATCTCAATTCCATTCTCTACTGCTTCCTTGACTATTGTTACTTGTTTTTTGAATTTGTTGAATTCCTCTGGAGTGTAGCAAAGGAAGTCAACTGGGTAATCTAAGTCCCAATAATCATAAAATCCTATTGGCCTATATCTGAATTTTTTTTCTCTAAAATCTTTTGAGACTATTATTAAATCTATATCGCTATCCTTATACGGTTTTCCATGAACTCTAGAACCGAAGAATATAATTTTATCTACATCAATATTGTTTTGTATTTGACCTTTAAACCTTTCAAGTTTTTTTATAATAGTTTTTTTCCTATCCATTTCAAGATTTCTTCAGTATTTTTAATATCCTCTTCTGACTCTTCTTTTGAGTATTTTCGATAACTTGTATCTGGGTACCTTGTTTCAGTGTACACAAAAGTCAATTTTTCGCAATATTTTAATAAGTTTTTATCCAAACCAGCCAAATTTCCCAACATTACTAAATCATGTATTTTTGGATACTTATTCATTTTTTTAATTAACATGGCTTTTAAAGCCTTTTCAACTGCTTGCTGGCATAAAAAAGAACTTAGATTATAATTTTCAATATTAAAATTATCATGCGCCTTCTTCAAATCATCTTTTGCAAATTCCATCCATCTCTTAATTTCCTCTTTCATTGTTATTACCAATAATTCTTGATACATTTTGATTTAAATAATTAACTATAAAAATTTTCAATCTTTGCGATTAAAAATTTTTCCATTGATTTTTTGATTTATTTTTCTGTTTTAACACATAATTTTATTTTGATATTGATTTTTTAAAAAATTGTTGAATTTTTTTAATTTGTGCTTTTGTTAGTTCCCATCACAAAATCACAACTGATTCTTCATAGCACCTTACACTTATCTTGCCTCCAATTTTTGTAATATTTTTATGCCTTTTCTATATTCCTCTAAAGTCTCATCTGATTTTATGCCATGCGAAGCAATTTCTTTCATCATCTCGCTTATTGTTAGCCCTGCTATTTTTGATGCTCTATCTACAGACACCAATCCATTTTGATACTCGTTCAAAGCTTTTTTTAATCTCAATTCTTTCCATCCTTCCTGAATTAATATTTTTATGGCTGATGTTTTATCTAACTTTTCTTCGTGAGTAACTTTATCTATAATATCATAAATTTCCTTTTCCATCCTCAAACCCAAAAATTTTGTCTTATACATTTTTAACTTCCTCTAAAGCACTGTCAATTAAATAATCCTGAAACCATCCAAATTCTTTTAACATCTTCAAAGCGCTAATCGCTTTGTAATTATCTATAATCTTCAACTTAAATAGGCTGATTATTAAATCGATACTTCCTATCAAATTTAAGTTATATATCTTTGCCACTTTTCTGCCTTGTTTGTTATCAGTACTTATGGCTTCACACTGGCTACCTAACACAAATGCTAAGGTCTCTGCTTCTCCAATTCCTAAGCTAAAATCTCTAATTAATTTTTTGATTATTTTAGCTTCCTTAACTTTACTTATTTTTAACTTGCCGTCTTTTACAAGTTTTTCTGTCACTAAAGCATCAATGAATTTCTTATCTTTACCCTGCAAAATTTCTTTATAAACATTATCTGATATTAACAAGTCATAGTTGCTAGCCACTGCCTCTAAAACAGTCGCTTTAGCCAGCAATATAACGCTGCACGAGTCTATGGCAATCTTCATTGTTAAACATAGTTAAACAATGTTAAATATTTAAATGTTTTGATTTTCCTGTAAATATTTTTGCCACATTAATTTATTTTGACATTGATTTTTTGTGTTTATTTTTCTGTTATTTGAATATTTTATTTTGACATTGATTTTTTTAATAAATTGTTAAAGTTTTTGATTTTAAAGTTTTTTTGATGGGGATTTGGTTTGTTATTTTATCGATTACCCCCCCCTTCCGACGGTGGAGGTACAGGCAGATATATTGTTCTTTCTCCTTTTATGTAGCCACCAGGTTGGTCTGTGCATCCAGGAATAACAGGCTCAACCCAGAGAAGATAATTTCTTCCAGCTCTAATGAGCACATCTCGCAATGCATTGACTCTCACACCATTTACGCATAAGTAGTAAGGAGGATTATCTGGGCAATTATTAAGACCAGACCTTTCGCCTGATCTATCATCTAATCTTACATTATATGATGTTGGAGTAGGAACAGGGCTTACGCCAGCAGGAGGAAAATATTGCCATCTCAATTCTGCGGAGGAATCGCCACTTCCACTAATTGTACCTATTAGTTGAGGGTCAAAAACGCCAACTCTACCACAACGTTGTTCCGGACTAGTAGGGTTGGCAGTAAAAGTAACTCCTTGACCATAACGATAGTCTGTTTCTGGGGAATTTACTGCACCGCAATTGGGAACTGAAGCTTGTACCATGAATTTGTAAGGTCTTCCAGGGAAAATTGGGAAATAAGGTATTGAATTGGTATTTACGGACTTGCAAATAACAAATCCCGGTATGTCGGTGCATGCAGAGAAACCTTGTGGTTGGTCTGCTGGTTGATCCTCAGAACCAGATGGTGTTGCGTATAACTTGTAGCTGTTGGCGTTATTAACATTGTTCCAAGATATAGTAACAAAGGTACGGCCTCCATCAAAAGCACCGCCAGAAACCTGTGGTGGAGATATAGTTATTGGGCAAGGCGCAGCGCCTGTCGGTTGGGTTGGAGCGCCACCACTTGGAGCACCTGAAGCAGGACTTGATGGCACACTAATTATTCCAGTCGGAGCACATCCAGCAATTGCAGGATTTGTATCAAACCAATACCTATAAGTATGTCCTGGGACAACCCGAATACCAGCCAAGAACAATGTATTTACATTGTTTTCACAAACATAATGGGGACTTGGATCGCAAGTATCAGAAGCGGGGAAATCTTCCTGACGATTTGTACGTACTGTATTATATGTATTATCGGTCATATCTTCCACTCGCAGATTATAAGAGATCGCATTTTGTATTGCTGTCCAGCTAATTCGCATTAGTCGCTGTGAAGAAACAGGAGGGGGTGCTGGACCGCCTGGTCTTGTAAGAATCAAGCAACCACCCTCACCATTATCCCGCCGCCAGTAATGAATATCATTATTAATCACACCACCATCACAATTGGTAGAAAAGGATAGAGTGCACGTCCAACTAGCATAAAAAGAATTAGCTGACTGAAATTGACTGCAACTAACAACTTGTGGAATTGGTGTAGGTTCCGGATCTGTTGCATAAACATCCAAGACAACCAAACCCATTCCCATCACTAACAAAAATACAGGAAAAAACTTAACACCTTTTTTCATTTGTTCTTGTAACATTTTAATGTTTTTTAGTTGTAATTTAATAATGTGTTTTATGATTTATGTTAATTCAGCTGAAATGCTTGCAGCTGGGCATGTTGATGTGGCAGTGCTTGGATTAATAGGTCGAGGAACGACAAGGTTTGTAGTTCTAAAAGTCACACTTCCCTGAACATAATTAGTGCCGCATCCTGGGACACTTACAGGGTCAACCCAAAAAGCATATTTTTTATTTCTGTCAAGTCTAATATTATCAATGCTTAGCTGTCCACCAATTACTATTATTCCTGGTGTAGCAGCAGTAATACCATTAACACAATAATAATGAGGATCACCACCACAGTTACTTGCAATTGGAGGAGCAGTTCCAGAATCCCTTATTCTTGCTCCTGTAGCTGTATTTGTTGTGGCGTCAAATTCCTCAAGCCTTATGTTATATGAGGTAGCGCCTGGAATTATTGGCCACCAAAACGTCATGGTACCAGTTGGATTATTATGAGACCATGTCGGTGCTAATTGATCGCATGTAATAGTGTTAGATAAATCTTGAATTGCTTGGACATTGCATCCTGTATATTTTGACCTGCTTAAATCCACAGCATATTGGTTGCCTCCAAGAACAGGTGTACATGCCGAAGTTCCTGGAGGAGTTTGAATCTTAAAATACACATAAGATGAAGAAGAGCGTTGATTTACATCTTCGCCAACAACCAAATATGTTCTATATGTGCCAGCGGGCCAACCAGCCGTAGCAGAACCTGGAATAGTATTGGAATACCAGCATCCTGGTTGAGTGTATCCTAAACTACCTGGACTTATTACACTCCAACTCCCATCCTGTGACTTCTGCTCTATATATATTCTAATTGGTAGATTAACAGGTAAATTGCCATTATAGCTTGCAACAGTTACAGTAACTTGCTCGCCTTTTGTGATAACTATAGGACTGCTTTCGCTATTAGCATCACCACTGCCAGGAAGCCCATTAATTCTCAGATATGGACGCAATGGCATATTCAAACTTGAGGCTGGTGTATACGGTCCTTGCAATGGCTGCATGGCTGTTGGAATACCTCCTGTGAGAGTTGCGCACAAATCCCATGCACCAGTTCCACCAGGAGCACTAGGTCCAGCCGTTCCCGTCACACTATCACACAATGGCAAAAATGTCCTTAATGCTTTCATTGAATTATCAGGATTGCTTACACAATTTGTTGGGTAAATACATACTGGATTACCACTATCTCTGCCACAATAACCAGGATTACATGTGTTAGGTGGACTTGAGGTACAAAGACTTCCTAAAGGATCAGCTCCTCCATTATAAATATGAGTTTCATCAGTGCAGTAACCTAACGCACCTGCTTGTTTTATCTGCATAATCTTAGCATTGACATCTGGCCATCTGCATGCTCGTTCTGGTGTGGATTGAACACATTCACCAGAAGGTGTTTGCAACTCAGCGTAATAATTAATTAAAGATCCACTCCACATAGATGTTATTACTTGTCCATCTTGATGACTAGAATCCTCTAAAAATTTATATTCACATTCAGTCTTTGGATCGTTAATTGAACCGCATTCTTTCATTATTCTATAATCATTAGAAGGGGATGACACTCCTTTTGCTAAGATTATTATCTTTCCTCGTTTATTGGATATTACCTTAAGTCTTCCTACTTTGCCAACTACAAAATTATAATCAAAAGCTTCTATTCTTGGAGTGCAAGTTGTCGGGGTTGGAGAAGAGCCTGAGGGCGGACTTACAATTACGGTATTCGCAGGTCCAACTCTAAAGAAAAGCTCTGTTGATGATGACAAGTCATTGCTGCCTTCGTTGCCAATCACAACATAAACAGAATGTATAACTCCTTGTTCTAATGATGAGCCAAGATTAAATCTAAAATCTTCTTCACCAAACCTTATATTACCTATAACAGTTCCCCATATAACATCATACCAATATCCACCTGCCTGACACGGTTTCTTGCTGAGATAAATCCTTATTGGCTGTGCAGCTCCATTTTCAGGCGCAATCCTTAATCTTCTAACAATCAAAACAGGATTTGTTCCAGCTGGCAACTCAACAGGGCTATTAGCATTATTGCTGTATATTGGAGTTCCAGACGGACCACCACCTATTGCTATGTCCTGTTCGGCTATTAAACGCCCTCTGTCGACCGGTGTGTATCTATTTGCATTTATTCTTAAAACTGGATCTTGTGATGTTGGACCAGAGCCTGGGCTGCAGCCAGTTGCAGTTGTGCCAGTAGAAGAACCAGTGCCACTTGGAGCACCGGCGCCTGTTGAAGCAACATTACCCACACAATCATCCAAACATGAATAACTAGCTGCACCGAATCTACCACAGCATTGATTGGCAGAGCAACATGCAGCCCCTGAATATGTTGACGAGCAAGCTGATGAAACTTTTTGTCTGCACGTGCATCCGTTTGAATCAACATTATGGCTTCCAAAATCAGGAGAACCAGCAGCCGCAATACATTTATCAGGTGTGCCCCCATCAGTAGTGCGATCACACGCACCATCGGAGTCAGAATCTCGGATTTGTCCAGCCACTTGCTCACAGGCTGGTTGAGCATACCCAACCCCACTCACCACCAAAGACATACCCATTACTAACAAAAACCCAAGAAAATAAGCTAATTTACCTCTTTTCATTCTCGCTTTTGTAACTGAAAGAAGTTGTATATAAAGCTATCGAATTTCTATTCCATTCTCAACAGCTTCCTTTACAATTGTTATTTGTTTCTTCAATTTGTTAAATTCTTCTGGAGTGTAGCAAAGGAAGTCAACTGGGTATCTTAAATTCCAATAATTATACATAAGTGCGCCTCTTTTAAAAAAATTTAACTCTCTAAATTTAGGACTCACTATGACTAAATCTATATCACTGTATTTATGCGGTTTACCAGTTGCTATGGAACCAAAAAAATACATATCACTAATTGTTAAATCCTTACTTACCAATTTTTTAAAACTTTTCAGCTTAGCTATAGCTTCTTTTCTATCCATTTTAGTATTTCTTTGGTATATTTTAAGAAATTATCTGACACAGATTTTATGTCTTTATCCTCAACGTCAGGGTACCTTGAATAGATATAGGATAAAGTTAATTCACTGCAGTAAACAATCAAATGTTGTGGCAAGTTGACATCTTTTCCTAATTCAACAAGGTCATGAATTTTGTTTATAAAACTCTTTTCTTTAAGAGCTAATGCTTTTAACCCCTTCTCAACAGATTGTTGACAAAAAAATGCAGTACCATCATTTTCCCATTATTGAATAAGATTACAGCTTTATCTAAGTCGTCTTTTGCTTTTGCTCACCATCTCTTTACTTCTTCTTTCATCTTTATATTAATTTATGGTTTTTATATGTCGCAGAAATCCTTAACTTACAAAATATAAATAATTATCGTTTTCGATTTGATTAAACAACCAAACCCATTCCCACCACTAACAAAAACCCAAGAAAATTCAAACTAAAAAAAGAAGAGATGATTAGGAATTTGAAAAAAATTGAGTTAATTCAATCTATTTCTTCATCCAGTACAAGCACCTTCGATATTCACACCATTAAGCCTAACAGCAAATTGGAAAATGAAAGATTTGAAGTATTTTTCTAAATAAGTGCTGAAATCAAAGAATTGGATAACTTTTGTGTTTGAGTCAGCAGTTTTTGCATAAACGTTTGTTAGGCGGTTTTTGTTGTATATCACACCACTCTGACAATCTTGTCTTATGTCGTATTGGACTGTGCATATGGGATAACAAGGTTTGGGCGAGGAATCTGGAAGTTTACGTATTACTTGATCTACAAAATCTTTTGCACCTTTATATAATTTTTCTAGCCTAATTGGCAGAGTAACTACAAATGAATCCAACTTTGACTCAGTTCCATCTTTTCTAATTGTTAAAGGATAATATAAATTTACAGAAACATCTTCTGCATCTAAACTTACATCAGCGGTTATGCTTGTTCCAGACTGTATAACCTCTATACCGACATTTTTAAAGACATTTCTATCAAAACAGTTCTCAAACTCGTCTTCAACGTACCTCTTTAATTTGTTGTTAATTGAACCTAGGGTTAAACTTCTATCAATAATTCTGGTGTAAGGGCAATCACACCAGCAATAATCACATACTCGAACATCTTCACAACATTGTTCAGTAGAAGGCGGAGGACAAGGACCACATTGTGGTATAGTTTTGTCCCTACATTGCATATTGCATCTGACTTCCAAATAAACAGGCACATTATACCCATCAAAAAATGTTGGAGCAGGACTAATCTCACTTGGATTTATATACCCACCCTGCACTCCAATCTTATTAAACAATACCTCTTCTGTTACCTTTTTCAAGCAATTTTCTGCGTATGACTTAACAATGTCTTTGGCGTCTGAGCTTCCTGCAGCTTGAGCTTGAGTTTTTGCAGTTGTGGCAGTTTTATAGCCTCCAAAATAATAGACTGCACCAAATACTGCAATTAAAGATAATCCTAAGATTAAAAACAAAGTCACTTGCCCTTTTTTTTGCATTTTTATTATCTTTAATCTTTTAATTTATAAACTTATTCAAAAACATTTTTAAAACCAGCAAAATTCCTAAAATCCATGTATGATGTGATTATTGTCGGAGCAGGCGCTGCAGGATTGACTGCTGCAATTTACACCTGCAGAAAGAAACTTAGGACTTTGATATTGAGCATAGACATAGGAGGGCAAACAAATTTGACAAGCCATATTGAGAATTATCCCGGGACAGGGCCAATGAGTGGCATAGAGTTAATGCGAAAATTTCAAGATGAGGCTCTCGGCTTTGGAGCAGAATTGGTGATGGGAAAATCAAACAAGGTTGATAAAATTGAGAATCATTTTAGGATTGGCCTGGTAAACGGCGAGGCTTACGAAAGCAAGGCATTGATTCTTGCCTATGGAAAAGTCCCGAAGAGCATGGGCATTGAAGGAGAGGAAAAATTTATGGGAAGGGGGGTTAGCACTTGCGTAACATGCGATGCGCCTTTATACAAAAACAGGAATGTAGCGGTAATAGGCGGAGGCAATTCAGCTGTTGAAGGCGCTTTAGAGCTTGCGACAATAGCAAAAAAAGTTTATTTGATACATAGGAGGGACTCTTTTAGAGCTGACGAAGTTACAATGCAAAAGCTGAAAACCGCCAATGTTATTGAGCTTGTATTGAATTCAATACCAATAAAAGTAATTGGTGACAAAAATGTTGATGGAATTGAAGTTGAGAACATCAACTCCAAAGAAAGAAAGACAATGAATGTTGATGGTATTTTTATTGAGATCGGGTATGTGGTGGATACATCATTTGTCCAGCATCTTGTGAAAGTCAATGAGAAAAAGGAGATAGTTGTAGACGAAAGGTGCAACACTTCATGCCCTGGAATATTTGCTGCAGGCGATGTAACTCCTGTTCCGTTCAAGCAGACCGTAATTGCGGCAGGCGAGGGGGCAAAGGCTGCTCTTGAATGCTACAGATGGCTAACAGGCGGTAAAGGGGCTGTATTGGATTGGACACATTAGGGAAATTAATGATGATAAACAACAAAAAAATAATGATTTTTGCAGAATCATATTATGAAGATTTGGAATTATGGTACCCAAAATTGAGGTTGGCTGAGGAAGGCGCAAAAGTAATTGTCGCAGGAACAGGAGAAGAAACTTACAAAGGCAAAAATGGCTATCCAATTGAAGTTGATGGCAATATTAAGGATTATAAAGCAAAAGATTTTGATGCTGTTGTTATTCCTGGCGGCTATGCGCCTGACAGATTAAGGAGGTACAAGGAAGTTCTGGATTTTGTGAGGGAAATGCACAAAAATAATAAGGTGATTGCAGCGATATGCCATGGTCCATGGGTACTTGTAAGTGCCGGAATACTAAAAGGAAAAAAATTAACTTGCGTAAGCGCAATTAAAGATGATGTGATAAATGCAGGCGCAAAATATTTTGACAAAGAAGTTGTTGTTGACAATAACATTATAACATCAAGAATGCCAAGTGATTTGCCAGCATTCTGCAGGGAGATTATAAATGCATTGGGCAAATAAGCAGGAAAGACACAGAAAATCATATGCAATAGTCAAGAAATAATTCCTCTTCTTTCTAATTCTCTTAACAATTGCCCAGCATTTGAAAATTGTATAGTTTTCAGACCGTGTTCTCGAGCTTTCAATATATTCTCCAGATTATCATCAACCAAAATTATTTGCCCACTTTCAACATGCAATTGACTTACGATATGTGGAAAACAAGCATTATCGGTTTTTAACATATGAGTCTCATTTGATCTGAAAATTTTATCAGAATACAATGTTAAATCTATCAATCTTCTCTCCTTTTCTGTTTGCCAGTCATTTGTGTTTGTAGCAAATGCCAACTGACTTTTAGGTATTCTCTCCAAAATGGAGACAACAGCTCTGTCAATTTCATGAAGATGACTGTCGTGAGCATCTTTAACCTGTTGGTATTCTAACGGAATTCCAAGATACTTTTCAATTACGGCTCTATAAAACCCCATGCCGTCTATTTTACCTCTTCCAAAGTCATAATATTCTGCATTTTTGAAGAATAATCGAGAAATATCTCCTGGAACTCCATAATCCTGAAGCTTTCTATAAGTTATCTCATGATCTGCTTTTACAATTACATTCCCAACATCAAATAGTAAGATAGTCATAACTCACCTATACGTTTAAATGGAGATATTCCAATTCTCAATCTAGGCTGGTTGTTTCTCCGGTGCTTTTGGTCTGCCTTCCATGAATTTACTAATTGACTGCCCCATTCTATAAAATGAATTCATAAACCCGTCACATAATTTAAATGTTGTTACTGTTATGTCCTTCACTGTTTTGTATGCAGATGAAACATAAGCAGATAGATTATATGTGGCTCTATTGAGAACGTTGTAGGCTGCAACAGCGGGAAATAATAAATAAGAATAAGCGGGTATTGCTACTGACGCTGCAACCATTCCGGCAACCGGCAATAAGCGAAGCATATATTTTTTTGTATCGCCTAAAAAATTGTCCTTATAATGCTTGATTACTCCTTTAATCTTTTTGTTGTCAATTATATACTTAAAAAATTCGTATCCAAAATTTATCGCTGGCATAGCAGCTAATGTTAAGCCAAAAGCTATTGGCACAGCAGCATTAAAGCCATTCGCCAAACCATCCAATCCATAAGAATCAGATAAATTTTGTATTGATTTTATCGCGCCAAATGTGAGTAATCCGCCTACAAGACCTTTTCCGGTTTGGTCTCTTAATTCAGATGAGTCAAATGGCTTTTTCTTAATGCTTTTTTTTACCATTCCGCTTATTGGATAAGAGCCTACAAGCGCCAAAGCGTCTAAGCCGCCTAATGCATATGATGTTCCAAGCATAGTTGCGCTGAGCGCAGAATTTCCAATCCATTTAGGTAATTCTGAAAACTCTTTTCGCATATTTTCAAAAAACTTTGGCTTTTTTTCTTCTGGGTTTTCTACTGGGTTTTTTGCGGTTGGAGGCGCTCCAACTTTTTGTTCTAGTGTTTCGGCCATTTTAGTGATATTGTTTGTTTATTCAAGTTTTTAATCGTTCACAGTATTTCATTTCCCTATTTAAATCTTTCTTAATTGTTATTACTTTAGAATAGTTACACCATTTATGTAAAAATAGCATAAAGGGTAAAGGGCTGCCTAATTTTAACCCAGTCAAAAGGACAAGAAGTAGTTTTTATTACGTTGGAATTATTTTAATTCCTTCTTTAACTTTAGTTAATGTTCCATGCTTTCCAGCAAAAATATTGTATTCGTCTGCAATGTCGCGTGGAATTCTGACTGCAATGCTGTTCCCCCATTTCGCGAAAGTTATATCTTTTGCGTGCCTTAATTTTCTGTATTTGCCTGCTAAAACTTTCAATTGCTCCATATTCATTATCTCTTCTCCGCATTCTGAACATTTGTAAGCCTCAAACTCTATCCCATCCTGTTCCATAATCTCTTTCTTCTTTTCCATCTTTCCTTTTTGGCATGTTGGACATTTCATGTTAGTTACCTCGCTCTATCGTTTTAATAATTATACAATAACCTAAATCCTCTCCGACACAGATTATTGAGCCGTCTTTGCTCCTTTTGACAAACTTAATTCCATGTTTCCCAAATCTTTTTACTTTGCCTGTTTGCAAAACATCATAAACTTGGTCCGGAAATGCAATTTCTCTTTCCCTTGCTCTTTTTATTGCATGGACTTTGATGATAATTTGCTTACCTTGAAAGTAAATATCACTCATTATGTAGATACGTGGATATCTATGTATATAAATGTTTTGACTCAAAAATTTTAGATAGTTTTTGTTCAAAAAATAAAAAAGTTGTAATTTTTATACCAAAAAATATATATACCAATTAATATAATAATTAAAAAGACAAGTTTTATATATCAGTTCTTTACAGATTGGATTATAAATCTTAAAAAAATATACCATTTAGTATAACTTTTTAAAATAGCAACATTTTTATATTAATAGTATATATACCAAATGGAATAGAAATTTGTTGAGAGAATTTTGGACTTAGAATAAATCGAGAATAAATTGACAGATGATTCGGTTATCGGAAGAAGCTATTACTTAAAGCTATTAGATGAAAATACAAATTCCTTCCGGAACGGAATCAAGAAGAACATTGCATTGCTCGGCTCCAGAAAATCAGGCAAAACATCAATTGTCAAGGTGCATCTTAAGCATGTCAAGGATCTTGTTCCAGTTTACATTGATTTGGAAAAAATAAGCCTTAATCCTGAAAATTTCTCAATCGAGTTTATCGGCAATATTATATTTCATTTCTTAAGAAAGCCGCTATATGAATATAAAAAGTTTTTATTGATTGAAAATTTGCTGGAATGTGAGCAGGAGCTAAAAAGCAAAAACGCTTTTTCTGTGATAAAATCAGTTCACAATGAATTGCTTAAAATAAAGCCCGACCAAAAGCTTCTTGCTCAGAGCGCCTTTGATTTTGCTGGAATCCTAGGAAAGGAAAACAGCAAAAAATTCCTGATTGCGCTTGACAATTTTGAAAATCTGCTTGACTTAAACAATTTCTCTCAAATTAGGGACATTATCTCACTTATTGATTTTGATTCCGAAAGCATAAGCTACATAGCAACAAGCTCCGCTATCAAGGAGTCTTTGTCCATATTAAGAAAATTTGAGTGCTATGAAATAAAAAATCTTGACAAGAATGAAACAATTGAGCTTGTGGAAAGCATTGTCGGCAAAAGAGATATAAATTTAGGCGAAGAAATCTTTGCATTAAGCAATGGCCATCCATTTGTTGCTTCATTAATTTCTAAGAAATGCAATGAAATTAAGGAAGCTAAAAAGGCATTCTTGATTGAGCTTCTTCAAAAAAACAGTTCACTTCACAATTACTGCAAAGAGTCTTTGAATTACTATTACAGCAGGGCAAGAGGACAAACACTGCTTAAATCGATTTTGAAAGTTATCGCAAACGAAGAGCTTCGCCTGAGCGATATTGCAAGGAAAATTTACAGAAGTGCTCCTGTGGCAAAAAGCATTATTGAAAGATTGATGGAAGTTGACATCATTTACAAGAAAAACAACATGTTCTACTTTGCTGACAATGTGCTCCGCCTTTGGGTTAAGTTAACTTCTCATGGTTATGAGTTTGATGATGCTCCTGACGATAAAATTTTGGAAGAGGTAGCAAAAGAATTATGAAAATAGGCAAAATGCTTTGGATTAGCGCATTAATCTTGGTAATTGGAATTCCCTCAGTTTTTGCTCAGGAAGTGTCGCCAAGAAATCCATGGGTTGTTTTAGCAATAAATACGGCAATAATATGGGTTATTTTATTTTTGCTGCAATACATACTAATGCCGGAAAAGTCAGACAAAGAAAAAGCAATATTGTGGATTGCAACTTTTGGATTATCGTTTATTATAGCGTGGGTATTTATTGGCTCTAGCGGCTTTATTTGGGAAGTCGGAGCTTTTGCTGGTATGTTTAACCCAGTCGTCATAGTCAACACAATATTAATTTCGGGAGTTGTTTATTTCAGTTTGGGATTGCTTGGAGTACCTCTTGAATCAAAACAGGGAAAGGTTGGGGCATTATTGTTGATAACTTTTATTGCTGCAATAATTTCATTAAGGCTGGAAAGTTATGTATGGAATACACAAACTTTGCAACAATTTTATAATTACCTTTTAGGCGAAAAAGGCATCTTAAGTCCAGAAGACAACAGGTTGTACGTTTTTATAGGTTCTGCAGTATTACTATCGTGGTTCTTTGTTGGTTTCCTCAAGATGGGAGAAGGGTACAACAAGCTTTCGTATGCAATGGCGCTAATCATTGCTGCTGATATTGCCAAAAGTGGCACCACAACTGATACAATAATCAAGTTGGGAGAACTCCTTTCAATTATAGTTTTAGGAAAGCAGCTTGGAGGCAAATGGTACAACTACTTTGTTGCCGTAGGACTTGTTTTGTGGATATCCTACATTGTATTTCCAGGAAGAGGAGTCATAACTTGGTTTTGGCAAAATGCTTTCCCTTATCCATGGAGGGGAGATGATTGGCGCCAATATGGTTCGCTTATAGTTTCATTTATTTTTGGAACAATCGGCTGGAAAGCATTCAGTAGGTGGTGGAAAGGATCACCTGGCGGAACTACAGGCACAACAGGAGGTACACCTAAATGACAGTCATAGACTTTATGCGCAATATGTCGTGGCTTGTGAGATGGGTAGTGGCCTTTATATTCGCAGGTATAGCAGATTATGTTTGGTACTTGATTTTTGGTAATAGCTATTTCTATCCAAAACTTACATATGGAAATCTAAAAATTTCTTTGGGTGCATTAGCTGTTTTAATGATACTCTTCTTTATATTTATGGCGTGGGCAAATGGTGAAAAAAGAGCTAGATGGATAAGGGAAGGGAGAATAAGAGTTGGATTTAAGATACTAAAGCGGCTTAAGAAACAGAGGGTGATTGGGTCATTGCTTTCCAATTGGCTTGGTTACAGGCTAAGAGGCCCACCTGATGAACTGCACCCTCTGCTGAAAGAGCTTAGGATTGAACTCTATGTTTTGATGAATTACTTATTGAGGCATGAAATATACAAGACAAAGCGTTTGGCATTTGCAGACACTATAGAAAAAGTTTTGAAGAAAGAAGGACCAATGCAATCTGTTGAATTAGATGAGGAAGAACTACGCAAGAGCATGATAAGGGATGTGGAGGGTGGCAAAGTAGAGCCTGTAGTGAGCAATGGAAGAATAGTTGACTGGGTACTTGGAAAGAATGAAACAACAAAAAAACATGCAAATACTTGGGGAATTGCAAGAAAGGACATAGTTATTTACAAGCTCATGAAAGAGCTAAAGGAAATATTGGAGTTGAATTTAGCTGGTGAAACACCCGAAATTATAAAATCAGACAAATATGTGGAAAACAAAATGGGTTCAATTGTTGATGTTAACGTAACACAACTCGATGATGCTTATGACCGATATAAGGCAACCATATCAAGAATTAAGGTATTAAATTATATCAAAGCTACCAGACTTTATTTCCAAGATATGTATAATATGTATGGTCAATACGTTAGAGGCTATGGCTTTGCAAAAAAAGGAGCTATTCCTAAGATATACGAAGTTGAAACAGATGACAATAAGGTAACAAGGGATATAAAATGGGAAACTGCAAGGGCTATTAAAAATGGAAGTCCTGCTGAGTATGAAGAAGGCACAGCAGAATGTCTTGTAGAAGTGAATTTATTTGGTTATGCTGTAAGTGATATTAATGCCATTCAGACTGAAAGAAAAAACCCTGAGGTAAATGGCAAATTTAGGGTAAGGAGATTTAAAAAAGAAGATCTTACACTTTTCCATTTAGATACCAGAGGTAAATTTTCCCAAATACTTACTTTTTCTGAAAGTGACTGGGATTTCAATGTTCAGGATATGCAAAAAGGAGTCTATCACCCGTATAGTAGAACAACAGAGGACTATGCGGCTATAATGGAAAAAAAAGGTAGGCTCGATTTTGAAAATGCACGCTTTAGCAGCTTATTGAAGGAAAATCAAACTGCATTTGATAGAGAAGCGTTAAAACAGCCTGATAAATTTGTATATTGGGGCAGAAAACATTATTATGATGAGAGTGTAGACAGTCCAAGATTTAACCCTGCAAATCCTTATCCAACAGTATCGTTGGAAGGATTGTGGAACTTCATTAGCACGGTTGCCAAACAGCATTCAAAGGAAGCTGAGCAAATAAGAAAATATTTAAATGATTATTTTAGGATGCAATCGGAATTTTTAGAGCAAACAGCAGGTGAAACAGTTGCCAAATAATCCAACTTCAGATAACCTAATGACAAGAACTGACTTAGACAAACCTGGAATTGATACGCCTCAAAGATTATTTGACAATGAAGTTTCAAGATTTTTGGAAGAAGCGCTGAACACAATTGAAAATCTAAGGCTTGTTGTGGATAATGCAAATTCTATTATTGGCAATAAAGAAGAATTGGAGAAAAAGGCATTTGATTACATGTTCATTTTCCACTTACAAAAGTTGATGGCACAAGTTAGAAGCGGAACATTAAGTTTAGGGGCTTTAGATGAGATTCTGGAGCGAAGACTGGAAGAATTCAAGACAAATAACCCAGAATTTGCGCGATTGATAGACAAAGAGCTGATGCAGTTAATAAGAAAACACGGGTTGGCAAGAGAGAGGGGAATTGGCGTGCTTCAAAAAATTTCTGGTGATATTAATGACTTAGGAAAATTGGAGAAAGATATTGCTTCGCTGTTGCATATTGTTGAATTGTTGGAAGATGAGAAATTAAAAGCGAACATTCGCAATAGGCTAACTTTAATAAAAAGGTATATGGGTGAAATTGAGTCTTTAAATTATGCCTTAAGAGATGTCAATGATTGGAGCCAGCATGTGCATTTTGATGTTCTTTTTTTCACTGACAGAACGCGTTCTTATTTTGAAGAAGATGTAAAAACACCAGATGGGAAACTGCTCAAGGGACTTGATACATTCAACAAAGACCAGATCTTAAGAAAAGCCGTGTTTGGCAGCAGAGAGGTTCAAATGCTTTATTACGTAGCTCGATTCACACACAAGGTTGCTGAGCAAATAGGATTTATCTCACGATTGATTTCAATGCTGCAGAGGGATATACAAACTGACAAATTTGGCAAGTCTAAATGGATGAGGGCTGAGGCTACTGAGGAATTTTGTAAACATATAGAGGAGTATGCTGCCACTTTCAGAACAGAATATGCTGATAATCCCTTTGCAAGCTACTTACTGAAAAATAAAGAAAGAATAGGACAGCAACCACTTAAGTGGATAACCATATTAAACGGATGGAGAGGCCGCTTAGAGGAGTTAATGAGAAGAAAGAATGCTGTGATTGGTGATGCAGGAAAATATCTCGCTGCCGTATTTGAAAAGAGAAGTGGACTATTAAGAGATGCAATTGCAAGGCTTATCCTGCAAATTAACCGGGCAATTATGGCTGAAAGCGGTGAAATCAATCTAGTATCAGCAGTCCAAAAGGGCATTGACGCGCTCAAAAGAGACGTCGATAGGCTCTGGAAAAACAGAAAAAAAAGATTTATATATACTTATGACAGGGTTGACGTGATGTATATGGACATTGCTGAGCATTTTGAAAAATTGGAAGAGATGTTTGATATAGAAGCTGAAGCTGAACAATTGGCTACTCAAGGAGGAAGCATTGTGAAATTTTCAGAGCACAAAGAGAAAGTATTGGAAGCTGTAAACATTTTAGACCCAGCAAAGTTTTCATATCTGCTTATGCTAGACTTTGATTTTGCTCGGCTTGGTGAGTTCCACAATCAATTCGGCGACTTTATAGAACAAATCAAGCAAAAGGATAATGCTTTGAGCAACTATGATTTAACGCTAATAAGGAAAGGAGTTCAAAGAATGATTAATGCCTATCTAACTTTAGTGAATTGGTCTAAACAAAGAATACTTTTAGAAGATGTTGGGTATGTAACCGAAAGAACCAGCAAATTTATGAGTGAGCGCTATGGCTGAGCAAAAACCTTTACCCAGAAGATTTCTTAATTGGAGAACCAACCTTTGGAGAGGTTTAAGGTTTATAGGTTTTCCGGTACATTTTGGTCCTGAAGAAGATATTAAAAATATTGGCATTTACCAAAAATTGAAGAAGGAGATAGAATTTGACACAATACAAAAATTGAATAAGGAGATGGTGGAAGCGGAACTGAGTTGGGACGGCCTTGAGGGTAAAGGACAAGAACCGAGTGCGCAATTTTATAGAAATAGACTTAGAGAATTATATTCTGAATTTGTGTCTGACAAGCATGAAATAGGCTCAAGCATAGGGCCTTTTATTAATGAAAAATCGCTATTACAGGAGTATAAATTGTCCGATTCTGGAACTTTCTCTAGCCCTACAGAACAACCTCCCGTTGAACTTCCTATTGACTTAACAGCAAGTGGGGGTGGAATCATTAATGTGAGATTTAATCTTCCCCCTGAAAAGTGGATAGTCCATAAAAATTTAAGATACCAAGTTGCTTACTTTGGGGCCCGGAATAGTGAATACTGGAATCAATTAGATAGGGATATTGAAAAGATATGTGCAGACGTTAAGGCAGCGTTGCCTAATAATCAACGTGTTGGGGATAACATAAAAATTATCCACAGCAAAATAATGGACTTGAAAAAGTATTTGCAACAAAAGATGGTGAATTTTGAAGAAGAGCATAGAAAGGCACTTGGAGGAAGCAAGGGTGAAGGCGGCGTATTAGGCAGGCATGCAGAACTAAGAAAGCTAAGACAGAATGTGATGAAAAAACGATTGGGATATCAAAAGGTGCATTATGCACACACCTACAAAGTCATCAAGCCTTTGGACAGTGATGGGCGTCTCTTGGATGATGCTGAAAATCCAACAAATGATAACATTAACACACTTCCTGCAAACTTTAAAAGACCTGAAGAAGTTGCGCCTGGGCTTGACAAGAATGGATATCCTCTTGAAGTTGGTGATGGTGAAACTCTGTTTGAGGGAAAACCATTGGAAAAAGGAAAAGTGCTCATTGACATTTATGAAGGACGCCCTCGAAGTGAAGTACGAACAGTACCTTCACATTTCATAGAAGATTGTGATTTGTTAGATATAGCATATTGGGTTTATGTCAGTTATGATGCGTACAGGGATGATTTGAGAGACGGAAGGTATCACAAGAATGCAATTACAGTAATGGAAAGAATAATGACTGAATTAAAATCTATTGACCCAAGAAAACCAAAATCTTTGGCTGAGAAGTACAATGTGCATCCACAGACAAAAAGAGATATTGACCACGGAAGACACGCTAAGGTTAGGATGATATTAAATAAGCTTTCCGGGAAAACAACAGAGACATCTTTAAGGCCACCTTCAGATCCGGAATATGTTGAAATGACAATAAGGCCAAGCCATCTTAATCCTGCTTTTGACCCGAGAGCAGAAGACAAAGATAAGCATATTGGTAGAAAGTACTATTACGACTTGCAGGAGAATATATTAAGCCATCAGTCTGAAAAGCCAACAATAACTACCAGAGGAGCGGCGTTATACATTTTGCACCGTGTTATTGAAGAAACCAAGTATTGGGGCGGCACCGGCGACCCAAATAAAGCAGGAGTTATGGAAGTGTTGGAGGCGATAGGTGATGCCATAGGCGGCTATGATATCGGACCTAATATAGGGCTTGTAACTGAGGGAGGTAAATTTAGTGGTACAAAATACTGGGGACACGACTTGCCGAGAAATCCCTTCAAGCCAAGAAGTTAATCTGAAACAAAAAAGACCTTAAACAAAAAGTAGAGCATCTCTACGGCTCAACCCTTTTTATTTCAAGCTTATCAAAATGCTTGTCATAGTAATATTTTCTTCAATTAAAATTTTTCTGCATCTGTGCTTTTGACTGCTGTTAGTGAACGTAAATATTATATCATTTGAGTCAATAAATTTATTCATATATTTCCTCTTCCATTTTTTCTAAATCTTCTGGACTCAAATTATGCATAGGCAGTTTATCTGCTTCTTCGAAAAGCCTCTCCATTTCTTTTTTGGCATTAAATGGTTTTATTATTATTTCTTCTTTTTTAACTTCTATATCTATGGGTGTGCCTATGGTTAAATCAAATTGCTTCCTTATTTCTGCGGGAATCGTTATGCGGTACCCTTTGGATATTTTCTTTATCATATCCATTAATTAATGGACTCATTAAGGCATAAAACTTTTCCTTTCTCAAAAACCAAAACATTTAAAAATAATGAATATTAGTTCTTAATAAATATATAATAATATATAAAAAAAAAGTAATTATTAGTAAAAAACAATTAATAAATTATAAAAAATAATTAATTATATTTAAATAATAAATAATTATTTATAAAAAACAAACAATGCTCTCTTTATCGGACAACGAATTTAGCGTATTGAATTTTTTAGTCAGGAATTTCACTGAAAAGCTTACTATTAGGAATATTGCGCATAGGCTTAGCTTTAGCCCGGCGGGAGTTTTCAACATTCTTAAAAAGCTGGAAAAACAGAACATCGTTGCCGGACAAAAACTTGGAACCGGCCTGTTTTATTCAATCAATTTTGAAAACAGAATAGCTGAGCATTTGGCTAAAATTGTCCTGCTTTACTCTGAAGAAAAAACTGAAACAGCAAATATTGGGAATTTAAAACAAGCCAAAGCTGCCATTCTTGATAAAAAAAGTTTGCTTCTGATAACTGACAATGGGGCATTTCCTGATGCAATAACCCCAAATATTGATGTCATCCTTAAATCAGAAGATGAAATTATTGATTTGTTGAGAAAAAAGGATTCTCAAGCTATTCAGATTCTGAAAAATGGCGCTGTTTTGTTCGGAGAGGAAAAGCTGGTTGAAATAATAAAAAACTGCATTTCGAGGTTTTAAGTTGAAAATTGAAGTTGACCAAAGTGGAAAAATAGAACAAACTGATATAGATTCAGTTGTAGCTTTTAGGAACGATGAGCAATACTCAGTTTTGCTGAAGAAAAAAATAAAAGTGGAAATTTTAACAGAATACAGAAACAAGCACGTAGATATCCATTACAGATTATTTGCCATTTTGATTTTTTACTGTATAAGAAATCACCTTCATAGGATACAATTGATAGTTATAGATGTAGAATATGAAAGAAGGGAAGCAGACATTAAGAAACATCTTCTAGGATTCATAAGGAAAGAATATTTTGATTTTGACAAAAATTTAATTATATTTTCCAGAATTGGCAAGAATTCAAATGCCCATAGAATTGCATATCAAACCTTTACTGGAAAGTTAGCTCCAAATAAAATCGTAACTAAAAAGGAGGTTGAAAGTTTGCTATGAAAAAAAGTAATAATCAAGGGACGTTGCACAGCAACGTAATATACACCTACAGCGAGCCTAGCATATGCTTTCTCACAATCAGCGTAGCACCCATCACAATAAGGGCTAACAATCTTGATTATAAAAGGTTTTCGTTTTTTTTCCATAACCAATATCTTTCGCTGTATGTACCAGATAGAAAACACTCTTCATCAGAAAACTTAAATTGTTCCTTTTATATTTAAATATCTCAAGATGAAACTGATAAACAAAAAATTAACTAAAGCGGGAATTTTGATAGTTACACTAATATCATTGCTTTCAACAGCGGCCCATTCGGATGCTTTTTCGGATACTTTCGCTAATGGCTTGATGCAAATCAATGATTTCTTTGAAAAAGAGCAATATGGGGCATATGCAAAAACTATTGACTTTTTCTTCTTTGCATTGCTGTTTATATCAATTTATCTTATAGGCGTCAGGTATGCTTTCAAAGAAGCTAATAAGCCTGAGAAGGCTATTGCAGTTGTGCTCGGAATAATGAGCGCTTTCTTGATGGTGTCGAAAGATTACTCATTACTATCTCTTATACCTTATGTCCCGCTTCTGCTCTACCTCTTAATCTTTCTTTTGTTTTGGCTTATGTTTAAAGGTGTGGAAAGCAAATTCCTGCGCTTTGTCTTAGCGTTGTTTTTTACATTTATAGCGATTTTTTTGATTGAAGGGCTGTTTGAAAGTTTAGCTCCCGAAGATTTTGGATAAACATGAAAACAACAAATATAAAAATAATATTTGCAACAATTTTAGTATTCGCTTTGCTTTCTGGTATTGCGCATGCCAAACCTTTGACAGATGCCTTCCTAGGTGGTTTAATCCAGATAAACGATTTCTTTGAAAATGAGGAGTATGTGGCCTATTCAAAGACCATAGACTTTTTCTTCTTTGCATTGATTTTCATAATAATTTATATGATTGGAGTCAGATACTCATTCAAGGAAGTGCACAGGCCAGAACGCATTATGGCTATTTCTCTCGGTTCAATGACAGCATTCCTGCTTGTTGCAGCTGGTTTTTCTGTTACTATATTCTTACCTTTCATCCATTGGGTATTTTACTTCCTGATATTTTGGTTTTGGTGGTGGTTATTAGGATGATAGGAATCAAAAACAAATTTTGGCGCTTCACATTGGCTTTGGTATTGACTGTGCTGACCATAATCATATTCAAAATCCTTTTTGATAGTCTTACGCTTCCAGATGTGAAAGCTCCCGCCACTGGGTTCTTGAGCTCAATCACAGAAACATTTAAAGGCATTCAGTTTCCTGAAGTTAAAAGCCCTCCAGATGTATCTTCTTACGCCCAAGACTTGTTTGCCCCTATATCAGTCAAATCCCCCATTGATATCGAAGCTAAGCAAGTCACTCCGCCAACACCAGCTGAACCAAAACCTTCTGTAACAACTCCCTCCCCTAAAGCAACACCATCTTCGACTCCTGGGGGAATTTCTCCTGAAGGATTTCCTACAGCCCCTTCTCCTGAAATAACACAACCAACTACGCCCTCTTCAGCACCTGCTCCTTCATGGATTTCCAGGACAACAGAAGGCTTGCCATGGGTTAAAATTTTGATTGCCATTGGCATTTTAATATTAATTGCCGGCGGATTTTTTGTGCGTAGAAGATTGAAAAAAAGGAAAAAAAAGGAGCCAATGAAAGTTGAGGAGATTATTGGCCACATAGATAAGTTAAAAGCGGAAAAAAAAAGAGCAATAGATGAAATAAATGCCACCAACAAGGAAAAAAAGGCAATACTCGAGGCCGGAGATGTAGAACAGGCTATTTTTGAGGAGTTCAGCAAATCGCCACCTAATCTCTATACAGATCCGGCTATTGACGATATTAGAAGTGAACACGACCTTTTTGAAAGATTTGTTAAATTAGAAAGAACTTTAAATAAGTATCTTGTGGAATTAAGAGAAATAGAGCGAGATTTCTTAATAATATTTAAGCTTTGCAAACAACATAAGAATACAAGCCAGCATGAAGAGGAATATAATAATTTAATGTATACATCAATAGTTGTAGATGAGATAAGAAGAATCGACCGTGCAACAATAAACGATCTAAGAAAAATCGGTATAATTCATCTGATTTTTATTTGCTTTGACGCATTAAAGCATGAAGAAATTTTAGCCAAAGAAATAGAAGCATTATTGGAGATAAAATATATAGGGGAGCTTGTGAAGGGCAAATATAAGAAAGAGATAGAAGATACAAGAAAATTAAGTTACTATCATAAAATAGAAAATTTGATTATTAAAGCTCTAACCGAAAAGATTGAAAAGCAAATTGCGCTATTGGGAAGATTAGCTGAACAATTGATCAGAAAAACAAGAGGTGCAGGAGTTGGTGGTGAAGAAAGTGCAGAATCTCGGAGCATAGTCTCTTTTTTTGATAGTTTGTTTACAATGTTAAGGAGCGAACCATTGCCATTTGATGAAGTAAATAAACATCTAGTTCAGGGAGAAGGGCAAAATATTTTGAATGTAGATCAAGGAAATGAATTATCGGTGTATGCTCAATTGTTAATCGATTTCAACTGGACTGAGTTGGATTATTTCTTGCAAAACGATTCGGTTATAGAACATTTTGAATCTTTTAAACCTCGTTTACGTATTCTTCTAGAACTTACAAAAATTGCCGAAGAGAAACATAGAATAGCAAGCGAAAGAGCTAAGTCAAGAGCTGGTGAAGGGGGTACAAGAGGAAGAGCACAGCCAGGAGCTGGGGCTGAAGACAGAGAGGCAACAGATGGGGCAGAACCAGTACAACCTTCTGCAGAACTAAGGCAAAAACAACAACAATGGGAAGAAATAAAAAGCCGCTATGTCAGAAACCACAGCGTAAGTATTAATGAATTTGCGCATTTTCTAAGGGAAATTTCAAGTAGTGGTTGTGTTGGAGGTAGCGAGAATTTTTTTCTTCTAATTCATGATATTTTGCAACCTATTTTAGAAACTTTGAATGCTCATCCTTCAATAAGGCAAAGATTTTTGGAGATGGCAAGTGCGAATAAGGAAAAGCGAGAAAGATTACAAACGCAAAGAGAATATGGGATTAGCATTCTCAGTTACAGGCTATTAGCAAAAATATTTCATCCTGATAGAGTTGGTGACAAACATCTACAGCAGTTATACACAAGAATTTTTGCTAAACTTCAAGAGTATTTTAGAAATGAGTCCATAACCATAGACAATTTAAAAGATGGAATAGCTGATTGCTTTCGCTGAATAGATTAAAATCATTACGTTTGGAAAATTTTCATGTTATAATCTCTATCAGCAATTTGTTTTTGCCTATTTTTGAGATTAAGTATAGAAAACTTTAAATATTAGTTCTTTCACATCATTAAAATTTACTGAATTAAGTGATGTAAGATGGATTCAATTGAACTTGCCAAGAAACTTGAAGGATTGCAAACGGTTAATAGCGTATCAAGGGTCCTCAACATAAATAGAAGAACCGCCATTAACCGCATTTGGAATCTAAGAAAAGAGGGCTTTGTAGAAACAAAGTATGGAAAAAGAAAGATAAGAATGTACAAGATAGCTCCATTAATTGTGAAAAAGCTTGGATACAATGGACTTTATGAATATTTGAACCAGCATTCCAAGATAAAAATTTATCCGCCATATGCTGAAAGAATTTATGACCATAAGCCAACTGCAGAAGAGATGATTGTTAAATCGGTTAAAACAGGCGACTTAAGGACAATACTGTCATCATTAGCATTGTTTAACAGGGTAACAAATTGGCAAAGGCTGAGCCAACTTGCAACGCAAGAGTTAGTCGGCAGAAAAGTAGGCGCATTATATGATACTGCAAGAAGCATCATAAGAGTCAAACACATGGATGAAAGAACAAGAAAGGCTCTGCTGAACAGCCAAGTAAAAGATAAAGAGATAGTGAAACATATAAAAACAAAAGACTTAAAACACATAGAAAAAGAATGGAAAGTGCACTTGCCTTTCAACAAAGCAGACTTAAAGGCTTATAAAGAATGATAAACCTTGAAGAACAAATAGGACTTTTTAAGATAATTGGCAGCCAGTTAAAAAATAAAGTGGAATGTGTGGCAATAGGTGGCTCTGCAATGATGTTTTACGGAGCTAAAATAACAACAAAAGATGTTGACTTGGTTTTTTTAAAAAAAGAAGATTTAGAGGATGTTAAAAAAGTTCTTGTTAATGCAGGATTCGATGAAAGAAGGAATATAAGAAATATATTCAGGGAAGATGCGGAAGTCAAGCCAACTATTATGGACGGAATGGATACGAGGTTTGATCTTTTTTTGAACGAAGTTATAGGGTTTAAAATCCATTTAGAAACTCTTAAAAGAATAAAAGAAATCCACGAATTTGGAAATTTCTTGGTAAAAACAGCAAGTCCCGAAGATATTTTGATGATGAAATCATGCACTGAAAGAGAAAAAGACAGGGATGATGCTGCTGAACTAATTAAAAAATTTAATGTCAATTGGGGCATTATCTTAAATGAAACTTCTATGCAAATTAAGATTGGTATCGCAGCTTTTCCACTACTACTTTACGATTTTTTTACTGAATTAATGGAAAATTACAGGATTGATATTCCTAAAAAAGTGACAAAAGAATTGCTTAAAATTGCAGAAAAACGAATGGCAGAGCTCAAGAAAAAAGACCAGCTAATAAAAACCACAAAATACAAAAAATAAAACCTTTATATACTACTCTGCTTTGTTTTCCCGGATGAAGCCAAAAAATATAGTTCACAAAGCGGATCCAAATAAAGAATGGTTGTTCATTAAAAGCCTTAAGCTTGCAAAATCAAACCCCGGTAAAACTGGCTTGATGATTTTGTTTGATGCAATGTTTATCCTTTCTCTTTTTGGTTTCAAGACTTTAGGAAGTTATTTAGGGACAATTCCTGGGCAGCCAAGTACGCGGGCTTGGGTCATTATAATGCTTATATTTGTCTTGGCTTATTATTTGCTAATCCTATTTTCCTACTCTTTCTTTAAATATTGCCTGCTGGATTTTATAAAATCACTATTCCATAAAACAGAATTTACATTTAGACGGCTTGGGCAGTTTTATATATTAAACATCATAATAGGTGGCATATTCCTTGGAATATTGCTGATGGCTAGCTTTATATTGGAAAGCATAAAGCAGGAATATGCCCCATACACTTTTATTTTTTTGGCAATTCCATACTTATTGCTTCTTTATATCATTACTAACGCATCACATTCGCTATTTTATGAAGGGGCTTCAATAAAACAATCCGTCAAGGATAGTTTTAAGCTGGCATTTACAGGAATAAGGTTATACAGAGAAACAATTCTTGTAATGATTTTGTCGGCTTTGCTCTTGCTGCTTTTATTCTTTGGCAGCGGGTATTTATTACGAATGGCTACTTCCAAAAATTATGGCAATTATCTAATTGCCTATGCTTATTTCAAACAAATAGCTATTATTGCTTTTGATTTCGTCTTATATTGGATAATCTTAATCAACAGGATTTCATTTTATGAATTGATAAGAGAGGATATGCAAAAGATTCATTAGCCTATTAATCAATAAAATGTTTTATCACAATCTAAATCCGGTATTGCTTGAACTCGGCCCTTTTCAAATTAGGTACTATGGCTTATTTTATGCTTTCGGTTTCATAATCGCCTATTTTTTAATTGCTTATCTTGCAAAAAGAAAGGGATTAGGCATAACAAAAGATGATGCTTCAGATTTATTGGTTTATGAGATTTTTGGAATTGTTTTGGGCGCAAGACTTATTTATGTTATTTTTTACAACCCGCTCTATTATCTTCAAAATCCTCTGGAAATATTTGCAGTCTGGCATGGCGGCTTAAGCTTTCATGGGGGTTTGATAGGCGCAATAGCCTCTGGTTTTTTGTTTTGCAGGAGAAAGAAAATAGAATTTTATGATTTGGCAGACATAGCAGTTGTTCCTGTCGCTCTGGCATTGGCTCTGGGAAGGCTCGGCAATTTCATGAATGCTGAGCTTTATGGAAGAGTAACTGATTTAAGCTGGTGCATAGACTACTCAAAAAATCAATTTGTGCAAAATTTGCCCAGTGGCTGCAGACATCCTTCCCAGATTTATGAATCCATTAAGAATCTTGCAGTTTTTGCTGCCTTGTGGCTTATCAAGGACAAGAAATTGCCTAGGGGCTTTATGTTCTGGAGTTTTGTAGCCTTGTATGGATTGTTTAGGACTATGGTAGAGTTCTTCAGGCAACCGGATGAGCAGATTGGATTAATATTTCATTATTTCACAATGGGGCAGCTTCTGAGCATTCCACTTTTCCTTTTAGGCTCGTACATGATTTTTAGATTAAGCAAAACAACAGAATAAGATGATTTTGGTTTTTGTTGTAAGTAGAAACACAAAAAATATGAAAACAGGTACTGTCGCTAATCTTAGAGTGAGATAAATGAATGAGGAAAAATTTACGGTCATTAGAGATTTTAGCGATGCTTACCAAAGGTTATTGGAGTCACTAGGTGAACTAAAGAAACTGGCTCAATTAGCGCAAAATGACTTGCCCACAAGAATCCTGTTACGAACTTTCTTGTATTATGAATCTCATTATTCCAGATTTCATAAACTTTTAAAGCTACTTAGTGAAGAGGATAATAAAGGAATTGACTATGTTTTATATCGCTTTGACGAGTCTATTCTAAAAATTAAAAGAGACAAGCAGATACATCTTAAATTGAGCTCTTACCAATATCTGTTACCATTTTTGCAAATTTTTAGCCAATTTATCAGTGCATCAGAATTTTTTATCAACTATGTGTTTACAATTACCCAGGAAGTTTTTTTGGGAATAACCTCTATCTACCGAGAAAACAAGTGGCATCTTTTTCAAGCATTAGGAAAGAAAAATGCTATAATGCTTCATGGAAGTTTTGAAACACCTGACTCTTATTGGTTTCCAAGCATTAAAAGATTTCTTGAAAGTAATAAGTATGTAGTATGGGCACCACAACTTCCAGACCTTAATCAACCGCCTTATTTAAACATACAATTACCGTTTGTGCTCCAAAATGGAAGATTTAGCGAACATACAACAATTATTGCCCATTCTGCAGGTTGCCCCTTGACATTGAGCATTTTACAAAATATTAATGTTAAAATCCACATGGCAGTTTTAGTTGCAGGTATTGCAAGACGTTACGAAGGTAGCCCACTACTAAATTTATTACAAGAGGAATATGACTGGGTTAAAATCAGGTATCACGTGGGGCAAATAATTTTCATCAATTCCGATGATGACCCTTGGGGTTGTAATGCTGAAGAGGGAAAATATATGTTTGATAAGATAGGTGGAGTACTTACTATCCTTCACGCCCAAGGTCATTTTGGTTCTGGCACTTACAACCAAGCCTATAGGGAATTTCCTCTTCTTGAAAAAATATTAAGTTTACAGTAAAACGCTGTTCCGATAATCTCTTGGTGCGAAAAATTAATTCAACTTATTTTTTACAATCTCTTTCAATTTTTTTTATAATACTTTGAATATCTACCAGTTTTCTTTCAATATAACTTTCTTTAACAAAGAAGCCGTCATATGCTATTTAATTCCTTGTCACTCTCAAATCATCTATGAAAGCAGTCTCATGTTTACTAAAGTCTTTATAGTTTGCCTCCAAATACTCTATCTGCCTTTTGTGTGCTCCTTCACCCATTGTTTTGTATCCATCCAGCAACAGAATTATACTTATCAACTCCCTTACTACTTCATAATATTCTTTTGTGATATTTGATGGGAATTTGCTTTTGTCTATTTGCTTTATCATTTCAAGAGTTATCTCTACCATTTTAAAAATAGAGTGCGCTTTTTCCTTATTCGGCGTTATTTTTATTAAGTCTTCTTCCATTTTAAAAAACCTTCAAATAGCCCTTTAATATTATACCATTAATTATGTTATTTTTTAGTTCTTTGCTCATTTTGCCAAAACTGTCACTAAACAATATATTAATTTTCCTGTTAAGATATCTTTCAAACTTGTCCAAGCTAAGTTTTTCATCTTTTGACGCAATAAATAAGTCAATATCACTATCTTTTAAGTCTTCTCCACTTGCAGACGAGCCAAAAAGTATGATGACGTCAGGCATACAACTTTCTGATAGATAGTCTACTAACCCGGATTCCTTTATTTTCATTAACGTATCCAATCTCTTAAGAAATTTAAAGTTATCATTGTTCCTATTAGCATAGTAAACAGGATATCCGTGAATCCTATGCTTTACTTTGGTTATGAGCCCTTCTTTTTCAATTTCCGTTAGATACTTTTTTACAGATGGAGGTGCAATAGCTACTTTTCTGCTTATTTCCCTAAGTTGAAAGCCTATGCCTTTCGGTGATGGATCTTCAAAGAACAATCTTAATATTTTATACCTGTTATCTTTTTGTAACATATGTAATAATATTATTACACTTGTTATTTAAATGTTTCGGTTTTAATAGCGAGGTGACTATTCAAATTGAAACCCAAACTCAGTTGCATTTAACCACTATTATTTATAAGATTTGAGTTCTGCGATTATAGCAATATATTTAAATTGCAGCCAGTTGCATCTATGAATCAAAATGTTTCAGAATAAGACTATCGGGTATTTTTTAGCTGGATTCTCAATAATATTAGTTTTTATACTGACTTTTGTTAAAATTGACTCCGATGAGCAGTCTGCATTCTTGTGCGAGAAATTTCATGAAAACCAATTAGACATGCAGCAATGCCCAGCCCACAAAAGCAATATTTCCTGGCTTCTTGTATCTGCTTTTGGGATTGGATTTTTGATTTTGGGGGTTGGAGTATATTTATCATTTTTCCATAAACCAGCTGCTAAAGACGTAAAGGATTTCAAGGAAATAGACATAACTAAGCTTACTGATGAAGAGAAAAATATTTATGGCATCATAAGAAATAAATCCGGTTCTGCATACCAGAGCGATTTAATGAAAGAAACTGGTTTTAGCAAGGTAAAAGTGACAAGATTGCTGGATAAGTTAGAGTCAAAAGTGGTCCTTGAGAGGAAAAGAAGAGGGATGACTAATATAATAGTATTAAAATAATCAAATAATATTTTGAAACTGGTTTCATCATTACTTTAAAAAGGTGTTTCATAACTCTTTCTTGCTATAGGTATTAAATCCAAATTAAAGGAGAAAAATATGGATTTTGAAAAAAACAAAGCCATGGGAATGCTGCTCACTGTATTAGCAATAGCAGCCTTGCTTGTGGTGGTTTTTAATTTAGTTCAACTAAACCAATTAAAGAAACCTCCAATAACTGGAAAT
Source organism: Nanobdellota archaeon (assembly GCA_038046685.1). Lineage (GTDB taxonomy): Archaea > Nanobdellota > Nanobdellia > Woesearchaeales > GW2011-AR4. The sequence goes on along the minus strand of JBBSVT010000074.1, from coordinate 28,673 downwards.
GCTATTGCAGGCACAAATCCAATTGGGAATATTGGAAGCAATATTCAAATGAAAACTGCCTCATTTGATGTTTTACCAAGAGGCATTCCAAATGTTTACGGCAGCGAATTGGGTTTAAGCTTTGATGATATCTCGGCAAATAATCAGCAGAAATCTGATTTAACTATAAACAAGCTAGGTATCCTCGACCGGCAAATAAAATTAAGCGGGAACGACTTAGACAGGTATATCAAGGTTGGGAGCCAAATAAGCTGCGAGTATTGCTGCGGAGTTGAAGCGATTATTTTTGGAAATGGGGAGCCAGCATGCGGATGCGCCCATAGCTTCGCAATGAGGGGCTTAGCCAAATATTTGATCAAGAATCATGGAAACGAACTCTCAAATGATGAAATACTGGAGGAATTAGGCAAGTGGAAAACTTTGTTTTTTCCATCTCAAATGTCTCAAAAAGCAAAAGTGCTTAGAGAGAAGAGCATTGAATTAAATTACATAAATCTTGCCTCGAATAAATACAGGAGAATTGAAAGCCAATCTCAAACAAAACAAGCCAAAACACAAGTGGACATGACGGGCTGGACTGAAGATGAGAAGATGATGTATGAGCATCATGGGACCCTTCCTGCGAGACTGCAGCAAAAATCCCAATAACAGATGAGCCAAACATAGCAGGTGAGCATCAATGAAAAAAATAATCCTAGTGTCATTAATTTTAATGCTGTCACTGGTAATTATCCCAGCAACCCATGCGCATTGCCCATTGTGCACTGCTGCTGTTGGCACAGCGGCTATCTCTGCAAAATATTATGGGTTGGACGAAAGCGCAATTGGCTTGCTCATAGGCGCATTTGGGGTTTCAACAGGCCTGTGGATTGGATTAAGAATAAAAAAACAATATTTTACATTTCAATTGCCGGTAATTGTATTGCTATCTTACATATTGACAATTATGCCTTTGATGTACGTCAGCAGCGAAGCAATTTATTTGCCAATATTATGGTTTGGCGCAGCAGGCTCCTTCCTAAACAAGGTTTATTGGGTAAACAAGCTGTTTTTTGGCAGCATTGTCGGCTTTTTTATTACGCTTATTTCGTATTTTCTGCATATCCACCTCAAAAAACTTAATGGCAAGGTTTTATTCCCGTTCCAAGGAATTGCTCTTACATTACTTTTGCTTATTGTGGCTAGTTCAGGATTAATTTTTATTTTCAAATAAAATGGAAAACAAAATTAATAAATGGCTGGCAAAAGTAGAGGAAGTAAAAAAAGGAAATTCTGATTTGTCCAGAGATGAGGATTTAAGCATAGCATTAATGAACCTTATTAGTCTTGAGGAGCACTTCTATTTCACAGCGATGAAAACCGACAACCAAAAATATCTGGAAATGCTGAATTCCGTAAGAAATTTAAGAAAAATCCTTCTTGCAAAGATTGTAACAAATCCGCAAGGAGAAGAGTGGTGCATCAGCAAGCATCTGCTGGCTGCGAGCATGCGCTTAATCGAAGTTGGCACAAAGGAATTAGGCAATAAAAACAAGGAAGAGGCAAATCTCTACTTTACTTCAGCATTTCAGCTATATTCATTATTTTTTGGGATTAATTTAAAAGCCTTTGAGATTGAGGAAATGAAATATCCAGCGAAACTGGATGCTAAAGAAGACGGAATCATGGGCAAATTCTCCCTTATTATAAAAAAGATTGTAGATTGCTGCAAAGAATAATGAATGATTAATGCCTTATCTGTAAGTCTTTGCACAATGCTGGCAACAAAACTTCATTATTTTGCCTTTAACCCTTTCAATATGGCCGCCAGCGTAAATCCTGCATCCGCAAGGGCATTTATATATATTTGGCTCGATCGCAATGTTGATGAGATGTCCAAACTTGCCGAACATTTGCTTTGCAAAATTTTTGCCATCTGCCGTCATGTGATATACCTTTTTGTCTCTCTTATCAATCCTGTTAAATTTGATTAATTTGTTTTTTCGCAAGGTATCTAGGAACGGATACACACTGCTCGCACTTATCCTTCGTCCAAATTTTTCCTCCAGCTCCTTAATCAAGTCATAGCCATGCTTTGGCCCGCTGGTCAAAAGGCATATAGTATAGAATTTCAGCATATTTGTTACTTTTACACGAGTCATGACATGGCAATAACTGCCCGTCTATAAATAATTTTCTATTTTTGACATATCGGATTTAGATATAAATAGAAAGGTTTATATACTTACTGTGTAATATATCGAAAATAGATATATCGGTTTAAGAAAAGGTGTTTCGTGTTGGAAAAGAATTATGATAAATACACTGTAGTAGGTTTATTGGCAGGTACGGTTCTTTTGATATTTTATTTTACGGTAGCTTCATTACTTGGTGGAGTTTCTTTTGCAGTTGATAATTTTGTTAAGCTATGGTACTGGATGATTCCACTGATTGTCGGTTTTGGGATACAGATGGCTATGTTTTTCTACATTAAGGGTGAGATGCACAGGAAAGCATCAGCCGAGGCTGCAGCATCTGCTGGAATCTCGGCAACTTCTATGGTTGCCTGCTGTGCCCACCATGTTGCAGACATTGCCCCTTTTCTTGGAATTTCGGCTTTAGGCTTGTTTCTAACAAAATATCAATCGACATTCCTTTTGATGGGGATTTTCTCCAATGTGCTTGGCATAGCCTATATGGCAAGTTTGATGTACGCAGGAGTCCAAAAGCAAAAAATTAAGCTAGTTTTTTATTCTCTCCTTGCAGTATCAGTTATATCCCTATCTTCATCATACTACTTTACATTAAAAAGTCAAAACGTTGAACCAACTCGAAATGCTTTCCAAACTTTAATCAGCAACGAAAATAATGTGGAATTCCAAGTCACTCCGGTTAGCCCTTCAGAATTCCAGATTGTGATAAGCACCCATTCTGTTGATTTGGATTTTGATTTAACTCAAATTTCAACGTTAAATGATGGTTTAGGCAACATTTATAAGCCGTTAAAATGGGAAGGCTCTGAGCCTGGCGGACATCACAGAAGCGGAATTTTGAAATTTCCAGAGATAAATAGTATTACAAAATCAATTAAGCTTGAAATAAGGGACAGCACTAAAAGGGAGTTTAAATGGAATTTAGATTAGATGGTAAAAAAGGTAAAGGATAATAAAAAATTGTATTTTCAATGTAAAGAGTGCAGATTCAATTACAAAGACAAAAATTGGGCTGAAAAATGCGAGCAGCATTGCAGGAAATATCATAGCTGCAATTTTGAAATAGTAAAGCATTCAATCGATTCCTGAGTTAGAATAAAAAAGATATGGCGAGGTAAAGATGAAACATAATTTGGGAAAACTGGACAGAATTTTGAGATTTGCTCTTGCTTTTTGGTGGCTTGGGCCTTTTGCTCCAAAGTTTAATATTGAATTGGTTAATTGGGCTGTAGCATTTGTTGGCTGGATTGCATTAATTGAAAGCTTTATAGGCTGGTGCTGGGTGCATAAGGCATTAGGCGTAGACAATAAAAGCCAGTAACCATTTGGATTAATACGACAAAAATGCCACAAGACCCTGTATGCGGAATGGAAATTGCTGAGGGAACAGCGAAGTTTAAATTAACTAGAAGTGGAAAAAAATACTATTTCTGCAGCAAAAGCTGCTGCGATAAGTTTAACAAAAAAACACCTGACAAAAAATCATTTAAAAAAATTTCATTGAATGAAAAGCCAAAGAATTTGTATGAAAGCGATGTCAAAAAAACATCAATTTCCATTTTAGGAATGCATTGCGCAACATGCGCCCAAACTATTGAAAAGGCACTTTCCGGGACAGAAGGTGTAGTGAAAGCAAACGTGAATTTCGCGTCTGAAAAAGCTAATGTAGAATTTGACAGGACAAAAACAAATGAGGATTCATTGAAAAATGCAGTCAGGAAGGCAGGCTATAAAGTTATTGAGGAGAATAACACAGCTGGAAATGCTGCCAGCATCAAATTAAAAATAATTGGAATGGACAACCCTCATTGCGTAGGAACTGTCAGTGGTTCCCTAAATTTGCTGAAGGGAATAACTTCAAAAGAGCTGTATGCCAATGAAAATGCTTTTATAAAATATGACCCTGAATTGACGAATCCAGAGGAAATCAAAAATGCGATTAAGAAAGCCGGCTATGAGCCAGTTGAAGCTTCTGGCGCGTTGGCTGACACGGAAAAGGCAGCAAGGGAAAAAGAAATAAAAAAGCTAAAAATTGAAGTAATTATTGGATTTTTGTTAAGCATCCCTATTTTTATTCTTTCTTTTCCAGAATGGTTCAAGGTATCTTTCCCTTATCAAAACTATGCATTGCTGTTGCTGGCAACTCCTATCCAAATTCTCTTGGGTTACCGGTTTTATGTAGGAACCTACATTGGCTTAATGAACAAATCAGCAAATATGGATACTTTGATTGCACTTGGGACTTCTGCGGCATATGTATATAGCATGTTAGCAACATTATTCCCAAACTCCTTTACCGGAGGAATTTATTATGATACTTCTGCAATAATAATATCTTTCATATTGCTGGGCAAATATCTAGAAGCTTTAACGAAAGGCAAAGCCTCTGAAGCGATAAGGAAGCTAATTGGATTGCAGCCAAAAACCGCAATTGTAATCAGAAACGACAAAGAACTTGAAGTTCCAGTTGAGGAATTGCAGGTTGGCGATGCCTTCATTGCAAAACCAGGTGGAAAAATAGCAACTGACGGCATTGTAATTTTCGGCTCTTCTTATGTAGATGAGTCAATGATCACAGGAGAGAGCGTTCCAGTTTCAAAGAACAAAGATGACATTGTAATAGGCTCAACATTAAACAAAAACGGCCTGCTTAAGATTAAAGCGATAAAGGTTGGCTCTGAGACAACGCTTTCCCAAATCATCAAACTTGTTGAAGAAGCCCAGGCTTCAAAAGCCCCAATCCAAAGGCTTGCAGATAAAGTTTCAGGTATTTTTGTGCCTGTCGTAATTTTAATTGCCATTCTTGCATTCTCCTTTTGGTATTTCATAGCGCCGAATTTTATGCAACCAACCAACCCATTTATTTTCTCATTTGAAGTTTTTGTGGCTGTCCTGATAATTGCATGCCCCTGCGCTCTTGGCTTGGCAACTCCCACTGCCATTATGGTTGGCACCGGAAAAGGCGCTGAAAATGGAATTCTGATAAAAAATGCAGAGGCTCTTGAAACAGCCCATAAGCTGACAACAATAGTTTTTGACAAAACAGGCACATTGACAAAAGGCAAACCTGAGGCAACGGACATAGTTGTTTTAGACGATAAATATGCTGAAAATGATGTTATAAGGTTTGCTGCAATTGCCGAAAAGGGCTCAGAGCACCCTTTAGCAGAGGCTATAATTAATTCTGCAAAAAGCAAAAATATTGCAGTTAGCGAGGCATCTGAATTTGAGGCGGTAAGCGGCAAAGGAGTTATTGCAAGATATAAGAAATATAACATTCTTGTCGGGAATAAAAAATTATTGCAGCAGCACAAAATAAAAATTGATGATGAAATAGGGCAAAAAATAAGCGTGCTTGAGGAACAGGGAAAAACAACAGTAATAGTGTCTGTTAATAAATCAGCAATTGGGCTGATTGCAATCACTGACACTTTAAAAGAAAATTCCAAAGAAGCGATTGAAGAGCTTCATAAAATAGGCAAAGAAGTGATTATGATTACAGGCGACAATGAAAGAGTCGCAAAGGAAATAGCTTCTCAGGCGGGAATTGATAGGGTTCTGGCAGAAGTTCTGCCGCAAGACAAAGAAAACGAAATAAAACAGCTGCAAAAAGAAGGCAGGGTTGTTGCCATGGTCGGAGATGGCATAAATGACGCGCCTGCATTGGCAGCAGCAGATGTTGGCATTGCAATAGGCGCTGGTACTGATGTTGCAATCGAAACTGGCTCAATAGTCTTGATAAAAAATGACTTAAGGGATGTAACCAAGGCTATCAAATTAAGTTCATATACTATAAAAAAAATAAAGCAGAACTTGTTCTGGGCTTTCTTTTACAATACAGCAGGAATCCCAATAGCTGCAGGAATTTTATACCCGTTCTTTGGATTCCTTTTAAATCCAATCATAGCAGGGGCAGCAATGGCTTTCAGCTCGGTAAGTGTTGTAAGCAATAGTTTGGTAATGAGAAGATGGAAAGGTTAATCTTTGTTAAGATCGTTTTCGGTTACGAAGTTCCGAAAACCTGCGTCCGCAAAGTAATTTTTAGTGGCTCGTAGTTCTATCAGGCGAACAAAGTGAGCAATCAAGAACAAGTATTAAGGGGGACATTTAGTTTTAGTCGTTTCGTTTGTTATGGGAGTTCCGTTTTTAGTTCAGAAAAAATTATTTTGTATTTTTACCAATCAATTCAGCAATTTGCTTTGGTTGCATTTTTCTAAGCTCGGTTTCATTAACAAATTTGTGAAAAGTTGCTTCTTTCTGAATAAATTTAATTAAATTTTTAAGTTTTAGTTTTTTCTCTTGAAAACAATCATTTTTAATATAGAATAAGCATTTTTCTTTTTTTTTCTTTTTAAGTGCATGTTTTATTTCTTTATCTACCATCTGCCTATATTGACGTGTTACGATCGCTATAAAAAATTGACTTTTTTCTATCCATTTGAAACAATTTTCTTGAATTGTTTTTTCTCCAGGAATCCTTTCTACACATATTGGCTGATATTTAACTTTTTTTAAAACATTTCTAGTTATATCTCTCTCGGGAATCCATAACTTTGAACTTATAAAAATCTTTATTCTATTTTCAATAATATTATCTGATTTTGGTACATCAAGAAGAGCAGGTTGTAGAACTACACAATCGAAAGAATTTGATATTTGTAGTACCCCTGCACCATAAATAGTATCGCACTTATTTATTAACTCGTCTAATAATGGATTATAATCATGATTGAATATAGCAATATAAACACTTATACCTTCTTTTAAAGCTGTCCTAATATCCTCGCTCTGAACATTTGGAAATTCTGGAGGATTTCTATATATAACAATTGTTTTCTTACCATTTTTTTGTTTTAAATAGTAATCTGGGGCAAAATTATTATAAACACTATAATTTTTATGTACATAAACTTTGTATTTTTTCTTTAAGAATGAGAATAGCTTATTACGAATCTTACTATCTAGCTCGTTTGGTTTGAGAAGTGCCATACCATTACCTTAACTCTTTCAATTTTTGTTCGATAGAATTTTTCATTTTTCTTAAAATTTTAACTATATTCTCTTTATCTTTTGCAACTAAATCTTTTGGAATATTATCGAGGGCACCATAAAAAACATTCATATTCCTTTCAAATTTATATAAATCGAATACCAATCCCACCTTGGATATCAAATCTTCAGAGGATAAATTTTGATTTTGAACAAAACTTCTAATGGCTTGACCACCTTTTATTGGACGATCTCTTATACACTTTGATAAGGGTCTCAATGATACGATGTTTTTTATTAGCCCACTTTTTCTTTTTTCTATAACCGCTTCAAATATCTTTTTACTCCCTCCAATTTCTTTAAAGGCTCTTGGATTATTTTTTTCTAAAGGGGAAATTATATTTTTAGCCATTTCTATAAAAAAATCTTCTGTTAGAAGTTTATCCTTTCCAATAATGCTTTTTTCTTTGCTAGTTTTAGCTTCATCTTGTAACATTAGGTCTTGGATTTTTTCAGGAAATGTAAGAATAAGACGACATCGTCTAATCTCCGATATAGTTAACCCAGTTAATTTGTTTAATTCTCTTTCCGTAGGTTTGTGTCCTTGTTTTTTTGAAAAATTTTCTATAACCTGATTGAGTTTAATGGCCGTTGGAACTAATTCCCATGGTTCACGTAAGTTGTGTATATGGAACATATCTTGTACATAATCTTCAGATCGTGGCCTTTCATTTATTATAACTGGTAATTTTGTCAAACCAAGTTGCAATGCTACTTTATACCTTCTTTCTCCGTCTATTATTGTATACTTTTTATTATCATTGATAAATACATTTAACGGAACAAGAATTCCTCGTTCTTTAACTGACTCTAGAAGTCTATCGAGTTTTTCCTGGTCAAAAATTAGTCTTGGATTTTCAGGATTAATCTCAAACAGGTTTACAGGTATTTCTCTAACGATCTCATTAGCCATTTAAATGACCAACTTCGACATATTCTTCTATTTTCTTTTGCGGCTCATTTAACCTTTTTTTTATAATATCATAATATCTTTTGTCCTTCTCAATACCGATGGAATTTCTTCCAAGCATTTTTGATGCCACAGAAGTAGTCCCAGAACCTAAAAATGGATCTAAAACAGTATCTCCTTCATTGGTGCAGGATAAGATCACTCTTCTGAGTAACTCTAAAGGTTTCTGAGTTGGATGGGATCCTGCCCATTTTTCCTTTCTTGGGGTTAATGGAATCCACCAAACATTTCTAGTTTGTTTACCTTCAGGATTTAGAGGATCTTGAATTAATTTTTTGGTTTCTTCATAATTGAATTTCCATTTCTGCCCATTCCCATTTTTAGATGCCCAGATTAAATGTTCTGTGCTTTCTGTAAACATTCTGCAAGTTATGTTTGGCTGAGCATTTGGCTTAAACCATACTATACTATTGTTGATTTTTACATCTTCTATGTGTTGTAAGATAAATCCAACTTGGTAAATATTGTGAAAAGAACCACATATCCATAAACTGCCACCGTGCTTTAAAGTTCTTAAACATTCTTTTATCCATTTTTGATTAAATTGAAGATAATCATCTTTAGAGAATATATCCCATTCTTCTTGCATAGTTATGTGGTTGCTGTATTTCCATCCCAACCCTTTTTTCTTAGACATGTTATATGGCGGATCAGCAAATACTAGATCTACTGATTCAGAAAGAATCTTTTTTAATTCTTCTAAAGAATCTCCAACAATTATTTTATTGTGTAATTCCCTTTATTTTTGAACTCAAGAATTCCTTTATCTCTCAAAATTTGTAATTGTTGTCGAATTTTTGCTTGTATGTGTTGATTATTTGGATGAAGCTTGGATAGATAACCTTCACAATTGTAAATATCATTTAGAGTAAATCCTTTCTTATTTAACTTTTCAATGCAGTACAATACATCAGCAGTCCATGCCCTTTTTTCTGGTTTTTGATTATTTAAGAAATATAATTTTTCCCAATTTCTTTGAACTTGATTTTTTGGCATTATCTTTTTATCTTCTATTATACCAATTTTTCCAGAAATAGGCAGTTTTGATAGCAATATATTGCATCCAATCCATCCAGAACGCCTTGCTGATTCAGAAAGGGGTTTTCGTTTTTCTATAATGGATTCTGAAAAAAAGAATTTTGGAATGAGTAATAAATTATTTATTTCCCAATCTTCATTTGAATAGTGCATAAAAAAGAAGTTCGGATTTGTCCTTTCTATTATTGTTTCAATCATTGGATTGAATGCTCCATCCAAAACTCTAGAGTGAAATGATGAGGATTGGCTCTTTAATTGAAAAGAATTGTCACAATTACTACATAAAAAATCTATAACTTTCGTATTATTAGGATTTTTTATCAATTCTTCGTGTAAACAAGCTGGACAGTACATCTCTTCTTTGAACCAACTTTCTGTAAGAACTCTAGCTATTTGTGAATTGCTATGGTATTTTTCAAAAACTTCTTTTTGGTATATAGATAGGTTCATCTTTAATTCTTTATTTCTATTGATTTCTATACATAAATCTACATAAACTATATAAACATTGTTTTTATTTAATTTTAACTAAAATGAAGTATGGTGTAATCTACTGTTTTTATAATGGTGAAAATGTTATAAAAAATATTGAACTAATCAATGCAAAAAGTATTGAAGACGCTTTCAATAAAACTGATTGCAATATAGAGATAAATACAATAATCCCATTAAATAGTCATAACAAAAAAATGTTAAGAAAATTTATCAAATTTATTTTTATAAATAATGTTGTTTAGAGATGAATTACGAAAGCAAACTGTAAATAAATTTCTATCTGAAAAAGGAGGTTATTGGAAAGAAGGTAAAAAACATGTAACAAGGTATAGATACTATGTTGAAACTCTAAAAGATGGTAGAAAAATTTATCTTTTGAGACCCACCTTTCTTAACAAAGGAATTGATTTTCAAGTATGGGTAGAAAAGATGGAAGAGGTTATTGATAAAAGGCCGAGTCACCAGACTGTTTTTAAGGATTTAGAGATAAAGAAAATAGATAATCCAAATGATTTTCCAATTTTATTGAAAGCAATTGAAGAAGTTTGGAATTGCCAAGAACCTGACGAAATTTTACAAAAAAGAAGGATGGTTTTTAAAAAAGGTCTTGAAGTTGAACTATTACTTAAAATCTTAAAGTGGCTTTTTATTGAGCAAGATATTACATATTGGAATTATGATGGTAGAGGTATGCTAAAACTAGCAATTGAAGAAAAAGCGTCAAAGTAATAGGTTTTCTCATCTCATTTAGTTTACATCGTTAAGAACTACCCCCTTATTCATTTCGTTATCCGTCGAAATGTTCCCATATTCACCGTTTAGCCACTAAAAATTATTGAACCTAACAAAGATTAAGCTAAATTGCCATCCCTCGGTATTTATGTAAATATTGAATGATATACTCGTTCAATTCGGTTTTATGCATATAAACTTTTTGTTGATTTTGTAAATGTAATTCACTTCACAACCTCGCAATCTATTTAAATAGTTGCTGAATTCTAGAATTCATGCCAGCTTACAATGTTTCTCGTACAATGTCCACTCAGCATCCTGATAATGTTCACAATCCATTTTTTTCGGACGCTTCAGAGCTTGGCGGCGAAGACGAGATAAAGGAGGTTTTCTACTCTTTTTCCCACATACACTGCAAAGAGCAGCTATGGGATTGTGAAGGCAAGGAAGTTGATAATTTTGTTGTTAAAAAGCTGCTTAGCAAATATGAGCCATATTTCAGCAAGCACGTTCTTGGAAAAGACGTTTTTCTAACTCTAAGGGTTCCAAATCCAAATGTTGAGAAAAGTGAGGCAAAGATTTTGCTCGAGACTTTGGAAAGCATTCCAAGAAATTTTGATGCTGCAAGATTATTTTATGGCGAAGATGTAGCTCCAATTTTTGAGATTGCTTTGCCAATGACAACTAACTCCAACGAGCTTGTCAGAATAGCTGAATACTACAAGAAGCATGTAATCGGAAAACAGCACCACAAGCTGAGCGGTGACATTACAATCGCAGAATGGATTGGAAATTTCCAGCCGGATTTTTTAAGAGTAATTCCATTGATTGAAGAAAAAAATCCAATTTTAAATGCTGACAAAATTGTCGAAGGGTTCTTGACTCAAGAAAAAATCAAAGACTATCAGCGGGTTTGGCTGGCAAGAAGCGATCCTGCTTTGAATTATGGCAATTTGGCAACAATTCTTATGCTTAAGATTTCGTTTCAGAAATTAAAAGAGCTGGAGGAAAAGATATCTGTGGATATTCTGCCAATACTTGGATGCGGCTCTGCGCCTTTCAGAGGCAATTTCAAGCCGACAAATATTAAGAATTGCATTCAAGGCTATCCAAGTGTTTTCACATACACGCTGCAATCTGCTTTTAAATATGACTATAATATCCAAGAAGTGAACAAAGCGGTTGATTTCCTTAATAATACAAAACCCTCAAAACCCATTTTTGTTGATGAGAAAAGATGCATTCCAATTATTGAAAAATTGATAATAGAATATCAAAAACAGGTTAGATTGCTGGCAAAGCACATCAACGACATGGCGCAGTATATTCCTTCCAGGAGAAAAAGAAAGCTGCATATCGGCTTGTTTGGCTATTCGAGAAATGTCAGTACTATTAAGCTGCCAAGGGCAATAACATTTTGTGCTGCATTATATTCTTATGGCTTGCCGCCTGAAATTCTTGGATTAAACGCTTTAACCGGCAAAGAGATTGATTTTATCAGGGATATTTACAGGAATTTTGATAACGATTTAGAGGATTCATTGAAACATTTGAATGAAGCTAACTTACAAATTTTTCCTAAAGAGATTATTGATAAAGTGAAAGCGTCAAGCAAATTAATTGATTACGAAACTGACCAAAAGCACAAGAAAATAACGTCAATAATCATGCAGGATTTCAAAAGAAAGGATTACAGACAACTGACAGAGAACATAACAAGAGCTGGTTTTGTTAGAGGGTTTTTGGGGTGATTTATTTTTTATTGAATGGCAAAGAGTAGTTTTCTAAGGGTTACGTAATCTACCAAATATCTTGCAAATGTTGAATAAGGAACGGCAAACTGATTAAAATAACAATTACTATAACAAAAGTAATCCAAAATGATTTCTTATTCTCCTTTCTGTATAAATTAAACAAAACAGATATTGTATTGGTTCTAATCATCAATAGAATAAATACAAGAACAACGGAAATATAAAACAATATGGAATAATCACTTTTGAGAATAAATTTTGAAAGTTCGCATGGTACATCAACTAAAATAGCACATTGATAAATTCCAGTTTTATTTCTTAAAATTACGATGGTTGATTTTATTGCCCCATATAAAAACCATAGAACAGTTCCGACTAATGAAATATAAAATGCTTTTCTCCAAATACTTATTGACTTCCAGTGCTCTTGCAATTTGCCCAGAAAAACCACGAGGTTTAATCATGCAATCATATTATTTCATTTTAATTTGATCTTTTTAATACTTTTGGTTTAAGCTTCAGAACTGTTGAATATAACAAATGCCACACTTAGTTTCTATCCCATTATTAATGACAAATCCAAACCCAAACCGCAGCTAAAAACACAAACATATTTAAAACAAGCTAGTTCTATCCAATGGAAGAAGGTAAATACACAATGATTTCAGGAATTCATCTGCAGCCGGAGCTGAAGAAAGCTTTTTTGGAGCTTGGGTTTGAGGAAATGACCGATATACAGAAAAAGTGCATTCCTTTAATCCAAGAAGGAAGAGATGTGATAGGCCAGTCGCAGACAGGCTCAGGCAAGACAGCTGCATTTGGATTTCCAATACTCGAAAAGATTTTGCATAATCATGGCATTCAGTCTCTAATTCTTGTCCCGACTAGAGAGCTTTGCGAGCAAGTAGCTATTGAACTAAGAAAATTCTCAAAATACAAGAGAATAAATTCAATATCTGTTTATGGCGGAGTTTCTATAAACCCGCAGATTGAGCATCTTAGATACGCGGACATTGTTGTTGGCACTCCTGGAAGAATCCTTGACCATCTGCAGAGAGCTACAATTGACCTGAGTAGAGTCAAGATTCTAGTTTTGGACGAAGCTGATAAGATGTTTGAGATGGGATTCATTGAGGATGTCAAAAAGATAATATCACAAGTTCCAAGGGAAAGACAGACGCTGCTCTTCAGCGCAACAATCTCGCATCAAGTTCACACTATTGTCGAACACTACATGAAAAATCCAGCAAAAGTCAAGTTGCAGTCTTATGTTGACAAGGGAAAGATGGAGCAGTATTACTATCAGATTACCTCAAGAGACAAATTTTCGCTCCTGATACACATCTTGAAGCACGAAGCCCCTAAGCTGGCAATTATTTTCTGCGCAACAAGGAACAGGGTGGATATTGTAGGAAGAAATCTGTCCATGAACGGGGTAAGATCATTAAGTTTGCACGGCGGCCTCTCACAAAACAGGAGAAAAAAATCAATAGAGATGTTTCACAGGAATGAAGCAAGGATACTTGTCGCAAGTGATGTTGCTGCCAGAGGCCTTGATATAAAGAACGTAAGCCATATAATTAATTATGACTGCCCCAAGACTTCAAAGGAGTACATACACAGGATTGGCAGGACTGCAAGAGCAGGAAGCGAGGGCAAGGTAATATCTTTGATTTCAGAGCCGGACTATGACAATTTTAGAAATGTTCTCGATGACAGGTCAATAGTTGTGCAGCAGATTCAATTGCCACAATTCCAGAGGGTTCCGTTTTTTGCATCGCAAAGAGGACATGGTTTAGGCCAGAGAAATGATTTTCATTCAAGAAGCGGTCCAAGACGAGGATATGAAGGCCGTCCAACGCATAGGTATGGGGAGCAGAAAAAGCCTTATCATTCAAGAGAAGAAAAAAGCTATCACGATTCTGGTGAAAGAAGACCTAGCCAGCATTTTGGTGAACGAAGAGGAACTTATCGCAGAAGATTCAGGTAAAATTAAATTTTTATATAATTCAATAACGAAAAACGCAATAAAAACAAAATCAAAAATCCAGCTCACTTTCCAGTCCCCCGACTAACCACCCTATCCTAAAAAACGCTCCTAAGATAACAAACTTCTATTTTGACAGTCAATTTGATTTATCTAAAAATATAGCGTAGGCAAGTATCTTTATCTCTTTGTGCACTCCTTTGTACATTCACTTCTTCATCAAGTCTTTTTTCGATTTGATTACAGTAAGTCTTGTCTTGAAACCATATTCCTAAAAGAATGCGGCAATCGTTATCGTTACAAGTTGTCCATTGGAGTAGTTTATCTTCTTTTTGTAAAGAAAAGAGTCGTTTACAAGTCTCTTCACTCATAACTTCAGCGTGGGTACAATCAATACCCCCTCCCTGCTTTATTCCAGCAATAAGACGGCAAAACCTTCTGTCATTAGCATCTAGCCATGCGTGAATATCATCATCACAAGAGTTTGGAAGTAGCCTTCCGTCAAGTGCAAGTTGCATAATATTCTGTCCTTTGCTTGCGATTTTTGTCTCTATTAACTGTGTTTCAGATTCTGAAGCGTTTTTTGCTAAAACACCCAATATCCACCCACCACTTACTATCAATAAAAATAATATTGCAAGGACTGTAGCTAAAACCTTTCTATTGATTTTCGTTAGCAGTAACAAGGCACTAATAATTAAACCGACAAGAAGCCCAACGAACGGAGCAATTAACAAAACACCTAGTACCTCTTCACCACTTGCTCCAGATAGAGGAACTAAAATACCGTCAGTAAAAAAATTGAGGATATCAAAATACGGTCTAGCAGCATAATCACGATAATCTCCTCCAAGAAAGTGAACACTTCCTAAAGCTAAACCAAATAGGCCACCGAAAACCCAAACCAAAATTTTTGGCCATCTGGGTTCTTTTTCAATTTGTAGAGTTGTTGAAGAGCTACGATGCGCATATATGAATAAATGTATAACAGAAAATAATACTAACCCGACAATTCCTCCTATCAATGTTTCTGCAAAAAATTCAATAAAATCTGGAGTTATTTTAAATCCTTGAATCCCGCCAATTATTAGACCAATTACCAAACCTATAACTTCTAGGGCGTACTTATTCCTCAAAGTCTTTCTTATTAGCATTTCTTCCACATAATTAATCATTTTTAGATACACACTTTAAGTAATTATCTATAATTTTTCGAAAAAGTTCGCCCAATTAATTCTAATTCTTGTGCCCTTGGACTTATTTCTTTTTTTCTAATCTAAGAACTATCCAAACATTCCAAAGAATCCTTTTGATTTCTTCTCCTTAGTTTCAATTAAAACTTCAATTTCTCCTTGTTGGTTCTTTAAGCTCTCTACTTGCTCTTTTAAGATTGCTCTTGCAACGTCGTTTGGAACTTCATCAATCAGCTTTGCCAATGCTTCAATGGAGCCTCTTAACTTTTCCTTGCTTCCTTCTAATTGCTTGATTTCTTCCTGCTCAGCTCTCTTGGCAAGCCCTAAAAACAACTTTATCTTATAACCCATACCTTTCTGCTCATCTTTTTTCTCAATCTCCTCCAAATCATCTGAAACATCGAGGACTTCGCTTGCTTTGTCCTCAATAATGTAAAGGTACTCGCTTGGCACATCAGAGTCTCGTAATGAAACAAGTTTGCTTGCGGCTTCTTCAGCTTTTTGCCCTGCCACAATTCTTGCCTTGACTTCCTTTGCTCTTTCAGTACTCCGAACAGCACTTATCTTTGCATTTACAACAAATGGCAGTAATTTTATGTCTCTGAATCTATTAGGCTCGATTGTTCCTTTATAGACTGTTGTGTCTTGCAGTTTTAAGTCTTCGTGAAGATTGTCAACAAAAAGGATTAATTTCTCAAAATCATCTTTGGTTGCGGTATTTAAGACTGCAAGTACAATTTCTGCTTTTTCTGCATTTCTCACATCATTAGTGTCCTGGAGTATTTCAGTAAACTTGCATCTTTTCTTTGTTTCTTCAATAATGAAATTTCTTATTTTTTCTTCTGTCATTAAATCTCTGCATTGTTGTGCTATTCCTTTCATATGCTCGCATCGTTTTGCGCTATCTTCCAAGCAGCGTTTTCTGTCTTCGTCTGTTCTGCTGCATCTTCGCTCAGCAGATTTTACCTCAGATATTGTTTGGATTTCACAATTTTTTTCTATCCTTGATATAAAATCTGAATATCCTTTTCTTTCGTGCTCTTTGCAGTTCTCAATAAAAGCGCTTTTGTCACAAACACTTGGTGTATTTTGACATATTCTTTCTTGCTCTCTCCAATTATTTTCACAATGCCTTAAGAAGTCATCATAAGTGTTTAAAACAACTTGTCCTGTGATTGTTGTACTTGCTGATGTTGTTGCTCCTTGGCCAGTTGTAGCAGATGTTTCTGTTGTAGTGCCACTAGTAGTAGCAGTAGTTTCAGTTGATTGTGTTGTTGATTTAGTAGTTACGCTAATGCACTCGTACCCAACAACACATCTTTTGTCATCGTACCTTGTTATCAAGCTCTGCCCTTCAGCACAAGTTACTCTTGATACCTCTGGACATTGGATTTCATTTTTTATGCATTGATAACTTGTATAATCAGGACATCCTCTTTCATCAGTCTTTTTTTCAAGAGTGGCTCCTTCTGGGCACATTTTAATTGCAATTTGTGGACAGTCTGGAACTGAAGCGCAAATATAGAATACGCAACCACTTTTTCCAGTATGTTTTTGAGCAGTAACACCTGCTCCGCAAGTTGGCATTCTAACCTCTGGGCAGTCAATAGTTGATGGACAACTTATAATTTCCCAACTACAGCTTCCATCTCTTTTGCGTACACATCCTCCATGACCAGCCCATGTATTTCCATCTGGGCAGAGGTAATTTGGCATAGCTGGTGCTGGTCCGCACTCTTCTTTGCTACAAGTTATTGGTTTTTCAAAATCCTCTCTTTTAACTCCAAAATTACCCATGCATTGTTTTACATACTTCACTTTATCGCAAACTTGATATTCCTTAAACTTCTCACATTCCCTAGTTAGCCTATCCCCTTCAAAATCAAATCTTTTTTTGCATTGTTCATCCATATTTTGAAGCCGCTGTTCCATATGGAACTTGCTCCTCCTCTTGCAAGCTTCTATGATTGCATCCTCTTTTACAGGACATGAGTATGCGACTGCATTTATTTTCTCTATTTCATTTGCATCTTCTCTGACAAAAGCAGTCCCAATATTCGAACAAGACTTTTTGGAGTGGTCTGCACACTTTGATTCCTGCTCTTCAAACTTTGTGCAAATGTTTTGCAAATCCCCAGTTTTTTCCTTTAACTTAATTAATACCCCGTCAGCAATCTTTTCAGGCTCAACGCAATTTTTCTTAATCTCCCTCGGATCAATTTCATCCCCTATATATTCGAAAATCATGCCAAATATCATGTGTTCTTTGGAATAGCCCTCGTATGAAGGCCCTGCATAATATGTTGTCCCATATCCGCCATGCTCATAAGAAAAGGTCTCTCTTCTGCCCATTCTTTCCTTTAATTCCATCATGCCTCGTTTGAAGTCCTCTTCTGAAAATTTATCGCCCATTTTTGCCATTGCAATACGTTGCATTTCTTCTTCGCTCAACTCGCCCCTCATAACGCGATTCATCATTTCTTTTTCGTTAGAATTAGTTTGAACTGGATAGATGACGATATTGCCTTCTTTGTGGTATTCTTCGCCTTCATTGGAATCCTCTATTGATCTTCCCTCATGTAAATTAGGTTCAGGTGAGCCAGAATACTTCGCAAAAGCAATGTTACTAGGAACTAAAAGTAGAATTACCAATAAAGACAGGTATTTCATTAATTTGTTCATCTTTTTTGATATCCTTCTATGAGCTTATATTTATATTTAACTTTTATTTTACGGCAGAAATAGCTTATTCTATTCCCATTCCCTCAGCATTTCCATCAACAGCCTTACAGTTACGCCAGTTGCTCCTTTAGTGAGCATCCCCTTATCAACCTTTGACCAGGCTGTTGTGCCAATATCTATATGGGCCCATGGTATTTCATTGACAAAATTCTTTAGGAAAGTTGCTCCCATTATAACTCCGGCATCGCCATCTTCGCTTATGTGTTTTAAGTCAGCGACTTCGCTCCTGATATTTTCTTCATATTCAGGCCAAAGCGGGAATTCCCAAACCTTCTCGAGGCTTTTTATTGAAGCCTCTTTTATCCTTTCTCTAATCTTTTCGCTAGTACTCAAGAAAGGGGTTCCTGCGGTTCCTAGGGCAACTAGACTAGCTCCTGTTAGAGTAGCAATGTCGATTATGGCTTGCGGCTCAAATTCAGCAGCATAGCTCAATGCATCTGCCAGTATCAATCTGCCTTCTGCATCCGTGTTCTTTATTTCAACTGTCATTCCGTTGTAGGCTTTTAGTACATCATCAGGCCTGAAAGAGGCGCCGCTTGGCATATTCTCGCAAAGAGGCGTTATAACAACGACATTAATTGGCAACATCAACTTAGAGCAGGCTTCAATAATATGCATGGATGCAATTGCTCCTGCTTTGTCATCTTTCATATTCAATATAAACGGATAGGGCTTAAGGTTTAGCCCTCCACTGTCAAATGTAACACCTTTTCCAACAATTGCTATTGGCTTTTGACTTTTTTCAGCGCCATGATATTCAAGAATGACCAGGCGTGGCTTATTTACACTGCCCTGCGAAACACCAATAAAGCACCCCATTTTGAGTTTTTCAATCTGCTTTTCATCAAAAACCGTACATTTTAGGCTTGATTTTTTTGCAAGCTCTTCTGCATAATTTGCAATATATTCCGGAGTTGCAACATTTGGGGGAGTATTCACCAAATGCCTGGTTTTATTTACAGCATCTGCAATTATAGAAGCATAATTTAATTCCTTCTCAAAATTCTTGCTGGAGTTTTTTATATTTTTTATTAATGTTATTTTTTTTATGCTTTTTGCTTTATCCCTGTCTTTTGTCTTATATTCCGTAAAACTATACAAACCAATCGCAACGCTTAATGCTGTTTTCTCAATAATTTCATTGTCTTTAAATTTCTTGGGATTAAAAGAATCTAAAAAAATACTGAAGCTTTCGGTGTCGTTGTCCCTTAACCGTTTTGAGGCATCTGCCATGACTGTTGATAGAACATCCAGATTATACTTATTTTCTTCTCCTAAACCGACCAGAACAATATTCCTTATGTTTTTGCTAATGTAAATATTCTTTAATTCCCCTTTTTCCGCTTTAAAATGATTGTCTTTCATGAACGAGCTAATAACATTGCCAAGGCTGCTATCTAATTCTTGCAATTCGCCACTCAAACTCAAGTTTCCTTTGAAGAATCCCAATAACAAAGCAGTGTCTTTAACTTTGCTTAATTCATTTTCAAACAAGCTGATTGAGACAGTCATTTTCCATCAATAAGTGTTGATAAGCTATTTATTAATTTAATGTTTCAAACCACAAAGCCATATTTCCCGTACATTGGTGTAAATAAAAAAGGTCCTAGGAACTCTAGTTGCAAGTGGTCATTTTTGTCTTTTATTCCCCTCACCATTTCCTGCTCGTTTTCATTTCCAACCGGACCAATTATTATGCCGTAAGGCTTGAGCTGCTTAAGCAATGGCTTTGGAAATTCCTTGCATGCTGCTGTGATTACTACCTTGTCAAAAGGCGCCTCATTATGCATGCCGTTTGAGCCGTCATCTTCGTATACAAAAACGTTCCTTATGCCTGCTTTCCTTAGATTTTGTTTTGCAAAGCCAACCAATTCAGGAACAACTTCTGTGGTAATAACTTTGCCTTTATGCCCTACAATCTTTCCTATTATAGCTGCTTGATAGCCTGAGCCAGTGCCTATCTCAAATACCTTTTCACCAGGCTCTAGCTCTAGCGCATGCGTCATAATCATAACTGTGGTCGGTTGTGAAATGGTTTTTCCTCGAAGCAGAGGCAAAGGCGTGTCTTGATACGCTATATTTTTAAGGTCATCATTCACAAAATCTTCCCTATTTATTTCTTTAAAAGCATTTAGCTCCATATCTCTAAAACTAAAGTTCTCTTTCCAAAAATTTATCAGCTCGATTTTTTGGGCCATATGAATCATGACTAAACTCTATATACTTAAGTTTATGGATGTTAATTTAAATGTTATTATTAATTTTTTGAGCTGGTACAATCAATAAAAAACTAAGGATAGATTGTTTTTATCTGACAGCTCAAAAAAATTCATACCAAATGAAAACATTTTTATAGAATAAAAAGGTTTCGACCAGCATGGTTGAGAAAGAGAAGGTTATTGAAGTCTTAAAGAAGGTTTATGATCCTGAAATACAGTATGATATATGGAGTCTTGGATTAATCTATAACATTGAAATTGAAGGAAGCAAGGTAAATATTCTGATGACCTTAACATCGCCAATGTGCCCCTATGGGCCTATGCTCATGGATGATGTAAGAAGGCAGGTTTCTGCAATTGACGGTGTTGGTGAATGTGTCATTGAATTGACCTTTAGCCCAGCTTGGAATTCTGAGAAGATGTCTGAAGAGGCAAAAATTGCTTTGGGGATTTGATTAAATTTTGATTTTAATTAATATGGATATAAAATACCTAAAACCAAATATTAGGAAAGTTGTAACAACATTATCAGTCGCTGTTGTGGGATTTTTTGTCTATAGTTTCCTCCCCTTTTTATGTTTTCGCATCGCAATGGGTCCCACTCCTTTCTACTGTAACAATCCGCTTATCTTGTTCTTATTTGTGATTGCACTTCCAGCAATGATCTATTTTCTTTACTCAATTTATGAACGGAAGAATATTCAATAAAAAATAATTTAATGGGCCCAAGAAGAATTGAACTCCTGCCCCAACCCTGTGAAGGTTGTGTCCTAGCCACTAGACCATGGGCCCCAACTGCAAAATCAGTTGACACTTTGCGGGACATAAAGTCCCGAGTGCTCACTTCGTTCGCAATGAAATATAATTTAGTTAATTTATTTTGTTTATAAAAGTTTTTTAATTTGAAATGTTTTGATTGAAAGTTGAGGTTTTTTAATAAATTTGAATTTTGTAGGTTGATAATCCAATAATGCAACTTAAACAAAATCAATCGAACCGCCACCACTCGCCCCGCCAACCACCCGTTTCTGTGGCACTTGATTTACTACTTGATTGTGGCGAAAAGCGAAAGATTTATAAAAGCAATAACTTAGAGTTTTGTTTATGGGATTAACTGATATCGTTGAAAGAGGAGTTGAAGGTACTTTCTCTAAAATAAATGAGATTCGCTTAAATCCAACTCCAGCAATAACAAACTCTATGCAATTTGCCATGTATAACTTTGCAATGCAAGTTGGTGAAGTATTGCAGCGAACTCCATTAAAAAATACATGGCTTTCTGGACATCTAAGTGATGTTGGCCTCTCTGGTGTATTGACTTCAATGGGTTTGTTGGTATCTGGTAAGGATAAGGTTGCAAGAGCGTTATCATCAATATTAGTTCCAATTGCACTAACACTTCATGAATATTATCCTGTAATCCATCCTGAAGAGGGAGTTTTTGATTATCAGGATATAGCTTGTTATTGGGTTGCTGCTGCAGCAACATATCTAGTGAGCGAGTTAAGTCATTCCGAAAAATTCCAGAAAGCTGTGTCCAAATATATTAATGAGAAATTTTAAATATTGTAAAAAAAAATATTCAAAATTCGCCTAAGCCCTAACGATTCTACACTCGAAAATGGGGTTTCTCTTCCCAGCTTCGCATAAAATAAGATTTTATACAAACATTTGGCAAAATCAGATTATCTTTACTTTAATTAAATTCTGCTCATCAGCCTTCTCAAAATGTCTATCTGTAGCAACAATTTCTTTGCAACCTTGAAGAATAAAAGTTGTTAAAATTATGGAGTCTACAGTTGGAATTCCCAAACTATGCCTATATTTTGCTGATTCTTCTGCAATTTAAGTAGATACTGGAACTAATTCTATATTTGGAATTGATTTAATCAAATCAATTAATTTATCTTTCTTTTGTATGTTGCCTGTTCTATAAAAATAAACTGATAATTCATTTAACGAAATAACAGAAACAGCTAATTCTTCGTCTCCACTTAAAATTTTATTCCAGATATTAACTGCTTCAGAATTATCTTTAGTCAATTCAATAAAAAATCCTGTATCCACACCAATTACCATTCTCTTTCTCTATCTTCTCTACCTTTCTCAATATCTTCCCATTTAACATCTTTCAGATTTTCTTTTAGAATTCCAACTATTTCATCTCCTATTTCTTTTACATTTTTAACTTCGTGCTTAACTTTTTTAATAAGTATTGTATCATCCATTTTGTCGATTAATAGCCTCTCTCTTGGCTTTATTCCGAATTCTCTTGGGATGTGTATATTCCCCTTTTCGTCTGATGTAATAGTGATTGGCATATGAATACTCAATCTAAACAACTATAAAAACCTTTTGCCTGATTTTGCCAAATGTACGCCGAGAACGATTTAGCCGGGAAAAAAGTCTAAACCTTTTGGTATCTACTACACACCTCACATAAATTGAGCATAAAAAACACTAAAAAATTATCACTTAACTTACTTTTATTTCTCCTTTACCAATCTTTTCTCTTATCCCATTTGCATACCTGTGAGCCAAATGCAAAGGCTCCGGCAATTTATGCGGAAACCTTAGGCAGTTTTTCACAATATCTACGCTTGTTTTTAGGCTTACTTTATGCCCGGGGCTTACATAAACTGGTCTTGAATGTTCCCGTGTGACAATCAATTTCGCTCTTGCTTCTTTATCAACATATACAATATTTCCCTTGACTTCTCCAATAAGCAGCTGTTTCGCAATTCCAATTGAAGCCTGCTCAAGCGATACTCCTAAATGCGATGCTAACCCACACCTTCTTGGGTGCAAAATTCCATTGCCGTCAAAAAGCATCATGTCAGGCCTATTTCCAAGCCTTGAATAGGCTTCTGATATTGCAGGACCTTCTCTGTAAGCAAGAAACCCTTTCAGGTAAGGAACTTTTGCGCTTACAACAGCGAATACCTTTTCTTTCAGCTCCATTGTCTTATAATCACAAATAACAATTACTGCAATAATCTTGTCATGGCTAAAAGCGCAATCTACACCTGCAATTAATCTAATCTTGTCAAACGAATCTTTTGTGACAATGTTGTTGGCTAACTTAAGCTGCTCTTCTTTTAGCTTGTCGAAATCAACCATAACCTAAGGCTTAGAAAATGATTATTTAAAATTTTTTATGATAAAGGTTCCCAGACTTAATTTTTCCCTAGATATCATGTATACTATCAACACTATAATCAGCAAAATCAACATGTACAGCCAGAAAGAAGATGGTTTTTTCTGAATTCGAGAGCTTTCAGCATTCTGTGCATTTATCCTCAATTTTTTTTCTATTGCCGCTTTCCTGGAATCTTTAATTAGTTTTTCCGCCTGAATCTCTTTAATTGCTTTATTTGCCTCTTTTTTATCCATCCCTTTCTTTAAGAAATATATTCTCACTTCCTCTGGGCCAATATTCTGCCTTAACGCTTTTCTGCCTTCTCTTATCAAACTCTCATGGGCCATTATACATCATTTCACTTCTTCTTTATAATGATTTGGCCCCCTTTATTCTTTATACGTGGGGGTGTGTTGAAAAGAATTAAGCTGGGGGCCAAATTGAAAATAAGGTTTTCTTATTCTACCATTATGGTTCGCTTCATGTATTGATACTTTTTGAATTTGATTATTATGAAATTTTAGCGTGCTTATCTTACTAGAGATTTTGGCGGTTTACGCAATTCCCTTATCCACATCAAGCCAATATGCTGTAAATCTTTGTTGAATTTGTCGCTTACCTTGTATGTTTTCTTGTAAAGGTCGTAATCAATTATACCCATGCTTTTCATTGGAGTTAAAATTCTGTCATAAAACTGCCTTTTATTGTAGCTGACTTTCACTTTCTTCCCTTTATAGGGGGGTTCCTCTATAAGATCTGTAATCAGATTACCTTCATGAAGCTTGGTTGCAAACAAAGACATCTCTGTTTTGCCTATCTCACCGCCATTATCCTTCATCATCTCTATAAGCAGTTTAGCCACAATGATTTGCTGCTTTGTCGCAAAAACAACTTCATATACGTCCTCTGGCAGGTTAAACCTGTCAAAAAGGATAACCATTTTTAGCAGAAAGCATTACAAGTATATAAATATTTCTATTTTAGATACTAGTATAGGGAAATGTATATTAATTACAATAACCTAAAAATTTTAAGATGAAGTCCACTTTCTTGGATAATGACTGAAATGCAAGTGTATATTAACGAGCATTTGATAAGTGTGGCTAAGGATTTTATTCAATATATTAATTCACCGAGAACGGTTTATGGACAAGGTCTCAGAACGCTTGTGGGTATGGTAAATGACGAGCTTCAGAGAGGAAAACTTATCCCAAGAAGATAATCAGAATTTCCTCAGGACTTAGTAAGAGAAGTTTCACCAAAAATCTCCCGGACGGGATTGAAAAGCCGTCATTTTGTGAATCCTTCAATACCTGAAAATGGTAATAAAAATTAATAGCGAACAATTCTTATTTTCGCCCAAAAAACTCCCTCAAAATCTCTTCATAATCCAAACTAACCTCCATATCCCAATCCTCTGGAAAGCATTGATAGTAATTTCTATAAATGAATCTTTCATCAAGAAAAATAATTGCGCCTTTGTCTGTCTCTGACCTTATACATCTTCCAGCATTCTGTAGGCATTTTGTGATTGCAGGAGACACATACCCATATTCAAAGCCTTTGCCAAATTTATCGTCATAGTATTCAATCAACAACTTCGCTTCAACATCTGGTTTGTTTAAAGGCAGTCCAACAATAATAACTGACTTAAGCACACCAGGCAAATCTATGCCTTCTCCAAAAGAGCCCGTGGATATGCCAAGAAGCACAGCACCTTTATCCTTATAGCTTTTGAAAACGGCCAATAATTCCTCTTTCTCTTTTTTCGTCATTTTTTGTTTTTCAATAAATATTGGTTTGCTGCAATTTTCCTTAAAATGCTCATTGATATTTAACATCAGCTCATAACTTGGAAAGAATATAGCTGAATTTCCATTTATTAAATTGACAATTTCAGAGCAAATCCTCGATATTTCGTTAAACTGCCTGTTATTTCTCTCGACAAACTTTGTGGTGGTTCTTGGAATTACCAAATTTAGCCGATTTTTCTTTGGGAACGGGCTTTCGTATTCTTTTTCAACGACATCGCCGGCAAAGCCAAGCAGGTCTTTATACATTGCGGTTGGCGTTAAAGTTCCAGACATAAGTATGGTTACATAGCTTTTCTCAATAATCTCCTTTGCAGCCAGCGAAGGGTCTAAGCATCTGTAAGCTAAGCTTATTTTCAGCTTACTGTCAACTGTTTTTGTAAGTATTCTGCCAAACCCATTATCGGTTCCAAGCCATGCCTCGAGAAATTTACCAACGCTTAATATATAACTTATTTTTTGCCTGTCTCTTATGTCTTCGCCAATGAATAATAACTCTGTTAAAATGTTTCCATAATCTTTGCATTTACATATTGCATCAATGAACTCATTCCTGCTGACAGTGCCTTCGTTTTCTATATTTTTGCCAACTTCAAAAAGGGCATTCTCAACAATTTCAAGGTTTTGTGCTGTTTCCTCATAATTATATTTTCTTGCCTCTTTTTTCGCGCTCTCAATCGCCAAGCTTGAAGTTTTTTGCGTCAAAAGCTCCCTTATTCGTGTTGGCAAGTTATGCGCCTCGTCTACAACTAAAATGATGTTTTCAAGTTCTTTCTTTATTTTGAGCAAAAAACTCTGCCTTATTCCCTGATTAAATATGTAATAATAATCTGCTATGACTACTTGCGCATTGCTTGCTGTTAATGTTGCTAACTCATAAGGGCACAATTTTTTTTGCTTACCTTTCTTAATATATTCTTGAACATGGCAAGGCCCTTCCTGCTTTAATTCTTCAATTGACTGCTTAGCATCAACGGTTGGCTGCAAATTTTGCTTTCTCGTATTAAGGTAAAATTCACATTGGCTTTCCTCTCTTAATGATTTGCAGTACTCATGAAATTGACCCGATGGCATTGACTCGACTCCGTTTTGCAAGCACATCCACTGCTTGCCAATGATGTCGGCGCAATCAAAATCAAGGTTAAATTTCTGTTTGATTTGCTTTAAGGTGTCAATCACAATTTTATGCTGGGTTTGCCTTGATGTAAGGAAGAATATTGTTAGGTTTTGTTTTAGGGCTAAGGACAAACCAGGGGCTAATACCGCGATTGTCTTTCCAATGCCAGTAGGAGCATGCATAATGGCGTGCTTTTTTTCACTAATGGCGCTGTAAACATCAGAAATCATGTCACTTTGAACATCCCTTACAGCAGAATAAGGAAAATATACCCCTTTTTTTAATTCTTCAGTAAGCATCTTTATAGGTATGATACCCTGGTTTATAATAGTTTTTTTATTTTGTTTTGGCACATCGCTCAGCCTTGCCAATTCATTTTATATTTTACTACTCTTAAAAACTCAACAAAAAAGAAAGATTTAAATAAGACAGTTAAAAAGAGTTAAAGATAATTAAAATGGTGAGATGAGATGGGATTTTGGACAAAGTATTTTTCAACGTTTTTAAGAGGACTTGGTGCTACTTCTTGGAAAGAAAAAATAGAGGCTACAAGGGCTGTTAATGCCTTGTACAGAGGTTTGGAAGATATAAAAAAGGCGAGAACTGACATTGAGATTCATAGAGTAACGCGCGCATTAAAAGAATTAAGAAGGGCACTTCAAAGGCTGGAAAAATCCGCTGAATATGCTGATAAATTTATCTTTAATGCAATTACTGTAGACAAGCAGTTAGTAAGGGCCATGCAGGACATTCTGGAAAGACTGATTGATTTAAGTAAGATAACTGGTATGAACAAAACATTGTTAAATCGGGAACGGGAGTTGACCTTGGCTATACTTGAAGGAACTAAAAAATATGGAGACAGACTGGAAAGGGAGGACTATAAGTATGTAGAGATGATACTGAACTTGGCGAAAGGCGGTAAAGACACTTTTATGTCTAAAATTAAACAAATGTTCATAAAGGAAGGGGATGTAAGCAAATTATTTAAAATTCCAATGAAGAAAGGAGTTACAAGAGAAAAAATTGATATTCAAAATCTTATACAGATTGCTAGGGATCTAGATGTATTAATACATAATTTTAGTTTACATAAACGCAAAACAGAGGAAGAATTAAGAGAAGGTGAAGGCCAGCTTTATTTAGATACAAAAAAAGTTGCTTTTGCCTTGAAAGACGCATTTTATCAAAGTTATAACATCAAAAAAAGGGATATGATTTTAATTCTCAGGGTGTTATATGATGTCCACTTAGTTAAGGAAATTATTGAAAAAAATGTTGAGCAAGATAATCTTCCAAAGGCACCAACTGACAAATTTAAGCTCAAAGTTCTAGAAATAGAGGAAAAAATATTGGCTCAGTTCCACCCAGTGGCGCAAGGATTTAGGATAGTTATTCATGCAGTTGAAGAAATTGAGAAAAAAGCTGCAGTTGAGGCAACATACTTTGCAGAATTAGCGGCAAGAGCGCCGAAAACCTGAGAAAATCTGCCAATCCCATTTTTTGATTGATACTAAAAAGAGGCCATAAAATGATGCAAACCAGAGACTGGATTTCTGGAGCAGTTGGCTTGATAATCCTTCTTCTTGGCTTATTCCCGTTGCTCGGCAAGTTTACTTTCCTAAACAATCTTCCGGTTTCTTTGCTCACATGGGTTGTTGCAGGAGCTGGATTTTACCTCGCAATAAATTCAGTTATAGAGATAACAAACAGCAATGTTGTTGGATGGTGGTCTTTTGGAGTTGCAATAGCATTACTGGCGATTGGGATTTTGCCTTTATTGCATGGCTTTGGAATTGGATACTCATGGTTCGAATTCAAATGGATAAGCAGAAACGCTTATAACATTATCTTCATTATAGAAGGATTTTTCTTAATGATAGCAACATTCGCCATGGAACTTTAATATGCTCAACCAACAACAGAATAAATGCTGTGATTCAGCATCATTTATGCTTTTATTTTCCTATACAAAAGGGGTTTGGTATAGTTGTGTACTTAATCCAGAGATAAGCTAGTATTAGCCCCAGAGCCACAGCAATAACAAACAAACCTATCGGATGAGTCACAATTCCTTTTTTAAAGCTTAATATTTTCATATTATCACCTTTTTTGTTTGGTGGCTAAATTCGTTAAAAGCATATATTTAAATATTTCTATTTTGCGTTATTGAATTCTGTATACTAGACTTTCGCAGTTTTCCTTATAAACACCTCTTCAAAGACCATCATTCGT